>JAIPEI010000007.1 GCA_021737245.1 Deltaproteobacteria bacterium
AAGGCAAGCCCGCCTCCCTGAATTTCCTCAGGGACATCACCGGGCGCAAGCAGGCCGAAGAGGAGAGCGAGAAGCTGAAAGCGCAGCTTCATCAATCACAGAAGATGGAAGCCGTCGGCACCCTGGCCGGGGGTATCGCTCACAATTTCAACAACGTTTTGATGGGAATTCAAGGACGTGCCTCATTGATGATGATGGACAAGGATCCTTCCGCTCCCGACTATGAACATTTGAAAGGGATCGAGGAGTATGTAAGACACGCAACCGAGCTCACCAGAGATCTGCTGGGGTTTGCAAGGGGAGGAAAGTACGAGGTCAAGCCCACGGACCTGAACGAGCTTATCAAGCATGAGAACAGGATGTTCGGCCGCACCAAAAAGGAGATTCGGATCCATGGGAAGTATGAAAAAGATCTCTGGATCGTCGAGGCGGATCAGGGCCAGATAAGTCAGGTCATCCTGAACCTTTACGTGAACGCCTGGCAAGCCATGCCCGGCGGCGGTGACCTGTACATTCAAACGGAGAATGTGATCCTTCCCGAAGAACATGCCAGGACACTGAAGGCCCGGCCGGGCCGGTACGTCAAGATCTCCGTGACGGATACCGGAACCGGGATGGACGAGGTGACGCGGCAAAGGATCTTCGACCCCTTTTTTTCCACCAAGGATAGGGAGCGAGGCTCTGGACTGGGGCTTGCGTCCGTATACGGGATTATCCAGAATCACAACGGTCTCATCCATGTGTCCAGCGAGAAAGGATCGGGCACGACATTCGAGATTTACCTGCCTGCATCCGACAGCCGCCCGGAGGAACAGAACCTGAAGAACGTTCAGCATAAAATAGAGAACGGCCGAGGCACGGTGCTCCTGGTGGACGATGAAGAGATGATCCTCGAGGTGGGTGGAATGATGCTGAAAAGACTGGGGTATCGTGTTCTGACCGCAGGTAGCGGAAAACAAGCCGTCGAGCTTTACGACAAAGAGAGGAAGAACATCGACCTCGTTATCCTGGACCTGGTCATGCCCGGCATGGCTGGTGGGGAAACCTATGATCGATTGAAAGCCATCGATCAGAATGTCTCCGTTCTTCTCTCAAGCGGCTACAGCATCAACGGACAGGCCACGGAGATCATGGAGCGGGGCTGCAAGGGGTTTATTCAGAAGCCCTTTGCCCTGGAGGAGCTGTCTCGTAAGGTGAAGGAAGTATCCGATCCTTTGGGGTAACTCCCCTGGGAGCTCATCCCGTGTGCTCGACAATGCGGCGGAGACCTCGGCGGTCAATCGATACACCTGCAGGGCCTGCGGTTCCGAAAGCGGTTCTGTCCCGCAGGCCGGCGTGATCATTCATGCTTTGTCTCAGCAGTCGACCCAGGTCCGAACCGCAGGGAAACAGTCCCTCCCGCGGATTCAGGCGGTTGTTCCCGTATCGGTTTCCTGGCGACGCGGGTAAAATCGTCCATTCTCAGCCACAGAATGGCTTGCCTTTTGCAGAACTTTTCTGTTGGCTGAGTTGGTGTTAAAAAGGGGGCGGCCGCACCGGAACGAGGGGAAGAACCGAGCATGCCATATCTCATCCAAAGCAAGCAGTCGAAGAACTACCGGGTGTTCCTTTTCTCGAACCGCGTCAGGATCGGGCGCGGAGAGGGCAACGACATCCTCCTCAAGGAGAACGACGATTTGCGGGTCTCGCGACGCCACGCCCGGATCGACGAGACGGACGGCGCCTTCGTCCTCACCGACACGAGCACCAACGGAACGCTCGTCGAGGGCCGGCGGGTGGACCGGTTCGAGATGCAGCACGGCACATCGTTCGAGATCGCCGACTATCGCTTCACGTTCGTGGACAACCGCGCAGTGGAGCGCATCGAGCGGGCGGGGCGAGAGGATCCGGCCGGCGAAGGGCCCGACCCCGGGGAGGACGAAACCCTGGACGCCGGAGGGGAGGAGCTGGACAGCGTCGGCGCCCTCAAGGCGAGCCTGTACCTCGACGGGATCGTCGTGGAGAGCGATATCATGGTGGCCCTGTATCAGGACATCCTGGCCGTAGCCGGAATCAACGTACCCGTGCTCATCCGGGGAGAGCCCGGGACCGGGAAGGAAAAGGTGGCCTGGACCCTTCACCGCTGCTCCAGGGCCCCTGGAAAGTTCGTTCCCCTGAACTGCTCCGCAATCCCGGAGACGCTGTTCGAGAGCGAGCTTTTCGGTTCGGTCAAGGGGGCCTTTTCCAATGCCCCGGACAAGGCCGGCAAGCTGGAGCTGGCGCACAGGGGCACGATTCTGCTCGATGAGATCGGAGACATGAACCTCCCCATTCAGCCGAAGCTCCTCCGTTTTTTGGAGGACAAGCTGGTTTCCCGGCTGGGGGACAACCGCACGAGGCCGGTGGACGTCCGTGTGGTGGCGGCGAGCAACCAGGACCTCGGGGCCATGACCCGGGCAGGGACCTTCCGGGAAGACCTGTACCACCGTCTTGCGTGCATCCAGCTGGACATACCGCCGCTCAGGAAGCGGAAAGAGGAGATCCCCGCCCTGACCGGGTTCTTCCTGAAGCAGTTTGCGTCGAAGCACCACTGGGAGGCACCGGCCGTCTCCGGAGCCGCCATGAAGCTGCTGATGGAATGGGATTGGCCCGGAAACGTCAGGGAGCTCATGAACGTTCTTTTGAGCGGCTCGATCCAGGCGCGCGGAAAACGTCTCCGACCTGAACACCTCTCGGCCATCGAACGCGAAGCCGGAGCGGGACGGACCGCATCGGACAGCGCTTTTCCCGCCATGACGGATCTGGAGAAAGGACACATCCTCGACGCGCTCGAGAAGACGGGAGGGAACAAACGGAAAGCCTCCATGAAGCTGGGCATCTCCCGGGATACGCTCTACCGGAAGATGAAGAAGTACAACATTCCGATCTGAGCGCTACCCGGGCGCGGAAGGACTTGGCCATGATTCGATTTCGATTTCACCGCTGCATTCCGCTGCTCGGGCTCCTCACCGCTTCCCTGCTCACCATGGTTTTCGCGGCCGCGGGTTGCGACCGGTCCGGGCCCGTCCGTGTGGGTTTTTCCGGTTGCATGAGCGGAAGGCTCTCCGACCTGGGAATCGCCGGCCGGAACGGGGTCATCCTGGCCACGGAGGAGCTGAACGCGGCCGGGGGCCTGAACGGAAGAACGGTGAAGCTCCTCACGCGGGACGATCACCAGGACCCTGAAACGGCCGTCCGCTCGGACCGTGAGTTGATCGAACAGGGGGTGGTCGCCATCATCGGCCACATGACGAGCGCCATGACCCACGCGGCCCTTCCCCAGCTCAACAGGGAGGGGATCCCGATGATCAGCCCCACCGCAACCTCCAACCGGCTCAACGGCCTGGACGACTCCCTGATCCGGGTTATGCCGCCCAACCGGGCGGAGACCGATCACCTTGCCCGGCACGCCTTTCACAACCTGGGCCTGCGGCGCATGGCCGTGCTGTATGATTTGTCCAACCGTGCCTATTCCGAGGATTACTTCGAGAACTTCAAATCCTCCTTCGAGACCCTCGGCGGGCGAATCGTCCACGTTGACCGGTTCACCTCCGGGCCCGGCACCGATTTCTCCGAACTGGGCGCCGGTCTCCTCCGTCCCGGGCTGGACGGCCTCCTCCTGGTGGCCGGAGGCATGGACACGGCCATGATATGCCAGTACGTTCGCATGTACGGGATCGATCTTCCCGTCATCTCCTCCGGCTGGGCCATGACCAAGGATTTGCTCCACCACGGGGGAAGAACGGTGGAAGGGCTCGTGTTCTCCCACCTCATGAACCAGGACAGTCGCGAAGACCGGTTCATCGCGTTCAGACGCCGCTTCCGGGAGCGATTCGGAGAAGAGCCCGATTTTGCCGCGGCTCACGGGTACGAGGCCGCTCGAATGCTGTTCCGCGGGCTCCAGACGACCAAGGACCCGAAACCACTGAAGCAGGCCATCCTGGCCCAGGACTCCTTCTTCGGGGTCCAGGGGGACTTCAGCCTGGATCGCTTCGGGGACCCGAAACGGGATCGTTTCCTGACGAGGGTTCGAAATGGAGAGTTCAAGGCACTGGAGTAGGTCATGCGGACGCAGACAACCCTGAAAAACGCCTTGACGCTCGGCTTTGTGATCGTGGGCATCCTCCCCATCGTGATCAGCGGCTTTTTCGTGCTTCAGGTGCTGACGCGCGACATGGAGCGGGAGATCGCCCAGCGAAACATGCTGCTTGCCCGCTCCCTCGCCCGGGAGGTCGAGCGTTTCGTCAGCGAGCCCATGGCCGTTCTGGGCCATGCAGCCGAGGTGGTGGCGAACCAGAGCTTCCTTCCGGGCATGAAGACCGACGTCTTTCTCGAGAGCGTGAAGACCTACTACGGTCTTTTCAATATGATCCAGATCATCGACTGGAACGGCGTGGTCCGGCACGCATGTCCCCTCTATCCGGAAACCGTGGGGCTGGATCTGTCCGGCCAGCCTTTTTTCAAGCAAACCGCTCTGTCCCGGCAGACCTACTTCTCCCGCGTCTTCGTGTCCATGCAGACCGGACAGCCCACCCTCGTGGTGACCAGACCCTTCGAGAGCGGAATGCTGGCCGGCTACCTGAACCTGGCGTCCCTGAACTCCCTCACGGACAGAAGCTCCATCCGCCCTTCGGGGCATGCCGCCATCGTGGATCGAGACGGAACGTACATCGCCCACCCGGATCGGCGTCTCGTGTCGCAAAGGGTGAACGTAAACGATTTCGAGCCGGTGCGCCGCGGCCTGGCCGGAGAGCTGGGGACCTTTCGGTACGACAAGAACGGGGTGGATACGCTGAGCAGCATCGCGCTGGTCCCCCGGACGAAATGGCTGGTGGTGGTGATGCAGCCGGCCGAGGAGGCGTTCTCGCCGGTGAACCGCAGCCGGACGATCTTCGGGATCGGAGCCGCCGTGGCGGCCCTTTTTGCACTGTCGGTCGCTTTCATCAGCCTGAAACGGGCCATCGGACCGGTTTCCCGTCTCCTCGGCAACGTCAAACGAATTGCAGCCGGGGACTACGCCATCGCCACCCCTCCCGAAAGCTACCGTGAGATCGACGAGCTGGCCGACGGCTTTCGTATCATGGCGGAGGCCGTGGATGTCCGCGAGCGGGCCCTGCGCGAAAGCGAGATGAAGTACCGCCTGCTCGTGGACAACATAAACGATTTCATCGTCGAGTTCACCCCGGACCGAAGCCTTCGATTTGTGAGCCCTTCCTACTGCCAGGCCTTCGGCCGGGAGGCGGAGGAACTCCTCGGGAAGGACTTCATGGAGCTGGTTCACAGGGAGGATCGATGGCGCATCTCCCAATCCCTCGAGGTCGTCCGACGCCCGCCTCACACCGCCTACTACGAAGAACGGGCCATGACCCCGGGGGGCGTTCGATGGATCGCATGGTCGGCCCGGGCGATTTTGAACGACAACGGAGAGATCGATTCCGTCATCTCGGTGGGACGCGACATCACCGAGCAGAGGCGCGCCCAGGAACAGATCCGAAGGTCCGAGAAGAAGTTCCGGGATCTGTTCAACTCGATCAACGACCTCCTTTACACGCAGGACCTGGAGGGCCGCTTTACCACGGTCAACGCGGCCATGGTGAGGACCTTCGGATACAGCGAGGAGGAGCTGATCGGACGAAGAGCGGACGAGTTCATGAAGGAGGAGCTGCGGCCCTACTTTGAAAGCGACTACCTCGAAGCGCTGAAACGGGACGGATTCCACGAGGGGATTTCCCGTTACACCGCCAAGAACGGCCAAAGGATCTATATCGAGTACCGGAGCTCCCTGGTCCGCTTCCCCGACCGGGAACCCTACATCAGCGGAACGGGCCGGGACGTGACCGAAAGGATGGCCGCGGAAAGGCAGATCCGGCAGCTCCAGGAAGAGGTCATCCAGGCCAAGAAAATGGAGGCCATCGGCACCCTGGCCGGAGGGATCGCTCACGACTTCAACAACCTCCTCATGGGCATCCAGGGCAATGTCTCCCTCATGCTCCTGGAATCCCGTCCGATGGATGCACAGTACGACCGGCTGAAAGGCATGGAGCGGTACGTGAGAAGCGGTGCCGACCTCACCCGCCAGCTGCTGGGTTTTGCGCGTGGAGGCAAGTACGAGGTCAAGCCCATCGACCCGAACGACCTGGTGAGACAAAGCGCCGAGCTCTTCGGCCGCACCCGCAAGGAAATCGAGATGCGAACACGCTTCCAGGAGGGGGTCTGGTCGATCCAGGCGGATCGAAGTCAGCTGGAGCAGGTGCTCCTGAACCTCTTCGTGAACGCCTGGCAATCCATGCCCTCGGGCGGCACCCTCTTCCTGGAGACCGAAAACGTGGAGCTGGCCCGTGAAGAGACCGGCCCCCACAACATCCCTGAAGGCCGGTTCGTGCGCATTCGAGTCAAGGATACCGGTGTGGGAATGAGCCGCGAGACCCGGGAGCGCGTTTTCGAGCCGTTCTTCACCAGCAAGAAAATGGGGCGGGGAACAGGTCTCGGGCTGGCTTCGGCCTACGGCATCGTCAAGAACCACGGGGGGCTCATTCGAGTAGAGAGCAAGCTGGGCCGCGGCAGCACCTTCACCCTCGACATTCCGGCCTCCAAACATGCGGCGAAGGAAACCGAGCAGCCCGAGCAGGAGCTCAGGCGGGGAACAGGAACCATCCTGCTCGTGGACGACGAAGACATGGTTCTCGAGGTAGGCACGGAAATGCTCTCACGTCTCGGCTACCAGACCATAAGCGCGCGAAGCGGCGCCGAAGCTGTGGCGCTTTTCGAGCAGGAAAGGGACCGAATCGATCTGGTCATCCTCGACCTGGTCATGCCCGGTCTGGGGGGCGGCGAGGTCTACGACAGGCTCCAGGAGATCGACTCGGAGGTAAGAGTCCTCATTTCCAGCGGATACAGCGTGGACGGGCAGGCCCAAGCCGTACTGGACCGCGGGGGGAGCGGTTTCATCCAGAAGCCCTTCGATCTCCAGTCGCTCTCCCGCAAGGTGCGGGACATTGTTTCGCCCCGAACCACAGCCGAGACGGCATCCTGACGAACGTCTACGCGGCCGCTCCGTTCCCGGACTTGATCGAGTCGAAAAAGCCCGAAACTCCGGGATCGGCCCTCGGAATTTCAAAAGGTCGCGCTTTCGTCCTCTTCCAGCAGCAGGGTCAGTCCCGTACAGTGACAGTGAAGGGGAACCGAACGCCACCGGGGGTTCGACCGCGCGGCTCGAATGATGTTTTGCCAGCCGTAGCAGCCACGGCACTGAAAACGCTTTACAAGGCAGGGCGGAGGGTCGCCCTTTCGCAGGATTCTCGCATGAAATGATCCATGGAGCTCATTCATGATATGACGGCCTTTCCCCGGTGAAACACCGGGCCGGGACCTTCATCATCGGACTTCCCGGATATGGCGAAAATCATAGCAGAAAACTCGGGGACGCTTCAAGCCGGATTCCAGAGCCGGGTCCCCCCGGCCCGCCGAAAAGCATTGAAGGCTGGAAAACGGGTGAGCGGCTCAAGGTTCCTCCGGCATGTGCCGATGTGTTGAACTGGAATTCTTGTGATACCGTTACCTTCGAACCGCACATCCGATCGTACGGCACGTTCGACGCCGTGAGCCTCGTTGAGGCAAGTTGATGCAATAATGAATGAGAAATCTCCCAATACAACGGACACCGACGGCGGCAACCCCTTTCACGAAGAGATCCTCCGTTCTGTTTCGGACGGGATCTTTCTTCTGGATGCACGCGGGCGTCTCGTCCTGGCCAACGAGGCCCTGGCCCGGTTGATGGAGGGAGACCCGGCGGCCTGGACAGGGCGCCGGGCCGGCGCCATGCTTCCGAAGACGAAGCGCACCGAGGGTGTGCTTGCGTTCCTCGCGGCCCGCTCCGGAACCGAGAAGCAGCTGGAGCTGCAGAAGCGGTCCCGCGGCGGTTCCATTCGGGACGTACTGATCACCCTCAAACCCGTCTCGTGGCAGGGGACGCGCCACGTTCTCGGCATCGCCCGCGATGTCACCGCTGTGATGGAGGCCGGGGAGGCCGGAGAGGGCGGCGGGACGCACCGCATCTCCCTGGAAAGCATCCTGAGGGCGGCGCCCACGGGGATTGCGTTGCTTCGGGGCCGCACCTTCCGTTGGTTGAGCCGGCAGATGGCGGAGATGATAGGGTACAACCGCACCAGGCTGGTGGGCCTGGAGGAACGGCGGCTCTACGAAACCCAGGAGGAGTTCGAGCGGATCGGCCGGCTGATGGCGGAAGGGGTGCGGCTGAATATCACCGTTGAAACCGACACCCGGTGGCGGAGAAGGGACGGCCGGATCGTCGACGTGCATTTGCGCTCGACCCCGCTCGATCCACAAAGGCCGGAGCACGGGCTGATCGTCTCGGCCCTGGACATCACCGATCGAAAGCGAAACGAGGAGGAAATCGAGAGGCGCCGAAAATACCTCGAAGCCGTTCTTCGTGACGCACCGGACGCCATCATTACCCTGGACCCGGCCCACCGAATCATCGAATGGAACCCGGCAGCGGAGGAGATCTTCCAGTACAGCCGCGAGGAGGCGTCGGGTGAAAATCCGGACGAGCTGATCACCAGCGAGCAGAGCCTGGAGGAAGCCCGGCATCTGACCCGCCGCGTCATCGGGGGAAGGAAAGTCGCGCCGCTCGAGACGGTTCGGTACAGGAAGGACGGAAGCCCCGTTCACGTCATCCTGTCCGGGTCTCCCATCCTGATCGGAGGACGGCTTCAGGGGATCGTGGCGATTTACACCGACGTGTCGGACCGCAGGGCTGCGGAGTCGGCCCTGTACAGGAGTGAGGAGCGCTATCGATCCCTGGTTGAGAACGCCCCCATCGGCATTGTGTCCATCGACCGGAACGGCGCGATCCGGAGTTTGAACCCCACCCTTCTTCGCCTTCTTGCCCCTGAAGCGGACCCGCACGGCAAAAACCTGTTCCAGATGCCCCCCTTTGATCAGCCCGACGTGATCGAAAGCTTCCACCGTTCCATGGAGCGGTGCACGGGCGGCGTCTTTGAAACCGCCGTCGAGCAGGACGAGAGCACCGTAGCCCACATCCGGTACCACGTCACCCCGATCTGTGACGCAGAAGGCAGGGTGACCGGCGCGCAAAGCCTGGTGGAGGATATTTCAGAGAGCAGGCGCCTCGAGCTCCAGCTCCAGCAGGCTCAGAAGCTCGAGGCCATCGGCACCCTCGCCGGCGGCGTCGCGCACGACTTCAACAACCTCCTCATGGGTATCCAGGGCAGGGTGTCCATCATGTTGCTGGAGACCAAGCCCTCGCACCCCTATTACGAACAGCTCAAAGGGATCGAGGACCACACGCGGAGTGCAACGGAGCTGACCCGTCAGCTCCTGGGATTCGTCGGCGGGCGCAGCGTCGAGACCCGGCCGACCGATCTGAACGAGCTGGTGGAGAAGAGCGTGGCCATGTTCGGCCGCACCCGGAAGGAGATCCGGATCCACACCAGACTCGAGGGAGGGTTGCCCTTCGTGGAGGCCGATCCCGGCCGGATCGAACAGGTCCTTCTGAACCTGTACGTAAACAGCTGGCAGGCCATGCCCTCCGGCGGCAGCCTTTACCTGAGCACACACACGGTGAATCTGGAGGCCGCTGCAGCACGCACGTTCTCCCTACCGCCCGGCCCCTACGTTCAGATCTCGGTACGCGACACGGGCGTCGGAATGGACGAGCCCACCCAGCAGAGGATTTTCGACCCTTTTTTCACGACCAAGCAGAAGAACCGGGGTACCGGGCTCGGCCTCTCCTCCGCCTACACGATCGTCTCCAATCACGGCGGTGCCATCCGCGTCCGCAGCCGAAAAGGCGAAGGCGCCGAGTTCCTGATCTTCCTTCCCGCCTCGAAGTCCAGGGCGAACGCCGCTTCCACGGCCTCCGCCCGGCCCGTTCATCGGGGGTCGGAGACCATTCTGCTCGTGGACGACGAGGAGATGGTCCTGGATGTGGGCCGGGGGCTTCTCCAGCACCTGGGGTACACGGTTTTGCTGGCTCGGAGCGGTGAGGAGGCGGTGAGGATCTACCGCGAGAGACGGGAGGAGATCGACCTGGTGGTGCTCGACATGGTGATGCCGGGCATGGGAGGAGGAGGGACATTCGACTCCCTCAAGGAGATCGACCCCGGCGTCCGGGTCCTCCTCTCGAGCGGATACAGCGAAAACGGCCGGGGCCGCGAGATCATCTCGCGCGGCTGTTGCGGGTTCATCCAGAAGCCGTTCGACATCCAGACATTTTCCGCCAAGCTGCGGGAGGCCCTGAGCAAGCATCCCAGAGCCTCCTGATGACCTCGTGGTCTCGAGAAAAAGCCCGGTCCGTCACCGCTGGGGGCTGTGCCGAACCGGGCTTCACGGGGCCCTTCAGAGTCAAAAATCAGGAGGTGGATGCAGGGTCTTCAAGGCCCCAACTCGAGGAACCAACCGTTCCCTCTAATTTATAGAGTTGCCCTCTCCCGAAAGGTTACAGGAAAATCTTCATGCTCAGGAGGGCTGCTCCCCCGCTTCCCGCTCCTGGACCTTCACCCGCAGAGGCGGCGCCTGACCGGCCTTGTCCTGCCCCATGTACATGGTGACATGGGGGAAGGGGATCTCAATGCCCTCCTGGTCGAACCGCTTCTTGAGCAGCCGGTTGAACTCCCGGCCCACAGCCCACTGCCGGATGGGTTTGGTTTTGTTCCGGGCCTTGATCACCACGGCAGAATCTCCGAACTCGTCCAGCCCGAGGATCTCGATGGGCTCGAGGATGTCGTCCTTGAACTCCGGATGCGCGCGAATCTCCTCATCCACCTCCTGGATCACCCGGATGACGTGATCCACATCCTCCCGGTAGGCCACGCCGATGTCGAAGATGTATCGCCCGTACTCCTTGGTCATGTTGCTGACCACCTGGATCTGCCCGTTGCGAACGTAGTGGACGACCCCGGCCAGGTCGCGCAGAACCACCATGCGGAGGGACATCTTCTCCACCAGGCCGCCCTTGTCTCCGACCTGGACCACATCGCCCACCCGGATCTGGTCCTCCAGTAGGATGAAAAAGCCGCTGATGACGTCCTGGACGAGACTCTGGGCGCCGAAGCCCACAGCCAGGCCCACGATGCCCGCTGCGGCCAGGATCGGGCCGACCTCCACGCCCACCTCGCCCAGGGCCATGATGGCCGCTACGGTGAGCACGGCAATGGTGAGGATATAGCGGATCACCGAGCTCAGGGTGTCCATGCGTTTTTGATACTCCAAGTCCTCTTTTCTGCCCCAGGAAAAGAGGCGGTTCGAGAGGTACCGAACCACGGGCAGGGCCACCAGCGTCAGCGCCACGATGATCAGGATGCGCACCCCCCCGGTCAACAGCCATCCGGTGACTTGGTCGACGATCTCTTTTGCGTCCATGGGATCTCCATCCTTTCCGGCGAAAGCTTCCCGCCCGTCATTCCTCTGGGTTTCCTCTAAGCTTACCCGCCTAGCATACAGACCCGGCGATCAGGAGAAATACCTTGAAGCCCCCATCTTCTTGGCCGGAAACCCGTATTTCGAGAATCAATCGTCAGGTGAGCCGCACAATGCAAGGCATCCCTCCAGGACCTTGAGACTCGAGGCTCTCCACGGGCGCGTTCCGGCAAAAACCAGGGGCTGCTGGTGCAAAAACAGGTCCCGAATGGGGTCCAGACCTTATAGAAACTCGGGTGAACAGGGCCCTACAATCGAACTGGGTAATTGAAACCCTCGCCGGATGCCCTGTTCATTGAGGTGACAGCCATGACAAACATGACACAAAGGAGGAGGAGCATGAAAATGAAATACGCGGTCCATATGGTTCTGCTGCTGATCCTGGTCCTTTTTTCGGCCTGCCAGACTCCAGCCGGAAGGACGGCGGGCAGGGTGGTGGACGACTCCACCATCACCACCAAGGTGAAGGCCAAGCTGTTCGATGCCGACAGCCTGAGCGGCTTTGCCATCTCGGTGGACACATTCGAAGGCGAGGTGACCCTCACCGGGGCCGTGGAGACGAGCGAGCAGAGGGAGCTGGCCGGCGAGCTGGCCCGATCGGTCTACGGCGTGAAAGGGGTCAACAACCTGTTGAAGCTCAAGGATTGACCGTCCGGCAGGCTGAACACCTGAAAACGAATGATAAGGGGAAAATCTCATGCTGAGATGAGCGATCATTTTTTTCATCGTGGCGATCGTTGCGGCACTCTTCGGCTTCACCGGTATCGCATCCGCAGCGGCGGGGATCGCCAAGATCCTGTTCTTCATCTTTCTCATCATCTTCATCGTATTCCTCATCATGGGTCTGATGGGAAGACGGCCTCCCCCGCCGTGAGGGGCCGCGCCCTCGGACGCCTGCAAACGGGAACAGACCCGCCGGGCGATCCGCCGGAGTTCGGTGACGATGATTTTCATTTCCGGGAATGGAGGGTGTTCCTATGGGTTCTTACGTGATGCTGCAGCCGATCCTGGCCATCTTAGCGGGCATCCTGATCCTGATCATGCCGAGGGTGCTCAACTATGTCGTCGCCATATATCTCATCCTGGTGGGCGTCCTCGGGCTGCTTCGATAGAGATGGTCGAATTCCAAGACCCTCTTCGAGGGCCATGGTCTGAAATGGAAACCCCGGCACTGTGCGGGATGATCTGCACCTGGGCAAGGAGCATGAACATGAAAAGGAAACTGTGCGTCTTGATCACCATTGCGCTGCTGGCGACGGGAGCCATCGGTTGCAGCAAGTCATTCTGGGGAGGGGCCGCTGTGGGGGCCGCAGGCGCCGGCGCCGCCTACGAGCTGCAGAAAAAGAAGCAGATGGATCGTCTCGAGGAGGACTTCGAGCAGGGCCGCATCTCACGCGAGGAGTATCTGGAGCGCAAGAAGGAGATCCAGGAAGGCTCGATCATCTACTGAACGGTCCGGGCAGGTGGGCATCCGCCCGAGAAGAGGATGCCTTGATGGCTATTCGATCGCCTTGGTCCTTTTCTCCCAGAACTCCTTCTCCTTTTTTCTCCAGTCCGTTCCTCCGAACCGCCGATCGTAGAAGGCGGAGAGCCTCTCGAACCATTTCAGCCAGGGGCTCTTGCTCTTTTCCCTGGCCTCGAGGACATCGGCGATGAAGGCGGGAAGCTCGGACATCTTCTCCTTGGGTGCGTAGTACGAAGCGCCTTCCTCGGCGGCCCGCTTCAGGTTTTCCTCTGAAAGCCCGTGGGCGGTCAGCATGAGGGCCGGAACGCCCCTCCGCGTGGCGATCTCGAGGAGCTCGAATCCGCGAACCCCCATGATGTCCAGGATGGCCACATCGTAGACATTCTCCTCGAGATACCGCTTTCCCTGCTCGAAGGTGAGCGCCGTGTCGATTTTGCAGACGTCCAGCAGCGCGTACAGGGTGTCCAGAACGTCCTGCTCGTCATCCACGACAAGAATCCGCTTCCCTGCAATCAACGATTTCGGGTCCATGGTCCTCCTCCGGGCGGTCTCACGTGTCGAACGCGGCCTTCACGTCCTCCTTCAACACCTTTCCCATGGTGTTCTTGGGAAGCTCATCGAGGAAAACGATCTTCTTAGGGCACTTCCAGTCATGAAGGTGACGCTTGCACATCTGTTTCACATCCTCGAACCCGACCTCGGCCCCGGGCCGGAGCACCACGGCGGCGGCCACCATCTCTCCCCATTTTTCGTGGGGGATCCCCACCACGGAGGACTCGGCGACCCCGTCCATCCGGTTGATCACCGCCTCGATCTCCTTCGGGGAGACGTTCTCGCCGCCGGTGATGATGATGTGCTTGATCCGGTCCGTCAGGTAGTAGTACCCCTCCTCGTCCACCCTGCCGAGATCGCCCGTACGGAACCAGCCCTCGTGAAAGGCTTCCGCCGTCTCCCCGGGCTTCTCCCAGTAGCCCGGCGTGATCCCCGGCCCCTTGAGCAGAATCTCACCGGTCTCGCCGGGCGCCGCGTCCCGGTATGTCTCGGGGTTCACGATGCGCACCTCCAGCTCGGGCATGGGCAGGCCGATGGAGCCCGGCTTCCTATTGCCGGCCAAAGGGTTGGAGAAGTTCATTCCGGTCTCGGACATGCCCTCCCGCTCAACCGGCTCCTTGCCGAACACATCCCTGATCCTCTCGAAATCCCGGGGAAGGAGCGGGGCGGAGCCCGACGTCCACAACCGCATGTGTCCGAAGTCCGGCCGCCGATCGCCCAGGCTCTCCATCAGCTTTCCGTACATGGCCGGCACCGCCATGAACAGCGTGGCGACCGGGTCCCGTTCGCGGTTCGAGAGAAGGTCGAGGACGATTTCCGGAGCAAACGCATCCACCAGCAGCACGCCGGCGCCTGCCAGCAGGGAGGTGTGGAGGGCGAAGCAAAGCCCATGCACGTGGAAGAGCGGGAGGGCGTGACAGAGCACGTCCCGCTCCGAGATCCCCCAGACACGGATGATGTTTCTCGCGTCGTGGACCAGGTTCCTGCTCGTGAGAACGGCGCCCTTGGGCTTTCCGGTGGTCCCGGACGTGTAGATGATGAGACCCGGATCATCCGGCGAGACCTCCGCCGCCGTCATGTCGCCGGACGAGGGGTGGAAGAGATCGAGATCCTGGTAGGGCCGCTCCGTGTCCACCCGCAGGTTGGCCTGGCCGGGATCGAGGGATTCGATCATCTCTGCCTGTTCCGGGCCGGAGACCACCAGCCTGGGTCGGGTGTCGCCGAGAAAGTAGGCCATCTCCGACTTCTTGAATCCCGGGTTCAGGGGAACGGCGACGGCGCCCATCTTTTGCAGGGCCAGATGGGCGACGACAAAGATCAGGGACTTGGGGAGAAACAGGATGACCCGATCTCCCTTCTTTACGCCCCACGCGTCCAGGTTTCCGGCCAACCGGCCGCCATCCCGATCCAGGTCCCGGTAACTGATCACGGTTTCCGGACGCCCCCTCCGGTAAAACGTGATCGCCGCCTTGTCCCCGTACCTCGCGCAGGCCTCCTCGAAACATCCCCCCAGTGATGGGAATTCCATGGCGCACTCTCCTCAAAGCCGGCGGGTCTTTGTTCCCCCGCCCGGCCTCTCGAACCTCGACCCCACTCTCCGTCTCATCCGATCATCTTGTTGGGAAGCCACAGTGCCAGCTCCGGCCAGATGCACACGGCCACGATCACAATGCCTTCGATGATCACGAAGGGCACCACGCCGAGTAGCACGTGGGACATGGGGATGTCGGGTGCAATGTTTTTGACGATGTACAGGTTGAGCCCCACCGGCGGGGTCACGAGCCCCACCTCGAGGTTGATCGTCATGACGACGGCGAACCAGATGGGATCGAATCCCAGTCCTTGAATGATCGGCAGAAGCAGCGGGGCGACCATCAGGATCACGGCGGCCGGCGGGATGAAAAACCCCAGGATGAGGAGCAGGATGTTGATCAGGACGAGGATCCCCCACTTGCCGAGGGGAATGCTCAGGATGAGCTCGCCCAGGGCCTGGGTCGCATAGAGATCGGACGAGACATAGGCGAACAGCAGCGCGGCCGCCATGATCATCAGGATCATGCTGCTCTCGTTCAGGGCCTTGACAAAGATCTTCCAGAGCCGTTTCGGTTGGTGGACCTTATAGATCGTCATCACGCACACGAGGGAGAGCACGGCCCCCACCCCGCCGGCCTCGCTCGGCGTGGCCCAGCCTCCGTAGAGGGATCCCATGATGCCGAAAATGATCAGGATGAACGGCAGGACCTTGACCAGGGAGCCGAAACGTTCTCCCCACGAGAAGGTCTCGACAAGACCCCGGTCTTCGATGTAGTACACGGCCCCACGTTTTGCGGGCACGAGCTTCCGGTAGTAAAACACCCCGCCGACCCAGACGCAGCTCAGGACGATCTCCAGTAGGCCGGGGATAATGCCGGCGATGAAGCACTTGCCGATGGACGTCTCCGTGGCCACGCCATAGAGGATCATGGTTACACTCGGAGGGATCAGGATGCCGAAGGTCCCTGCGTGTGCGATGAGCCCCGTGCTCAAGGCGGGCGAGTAGCCCCGCCTTCGCATTTCAGGGATCCCGATCCCTCCGATGGCCGCGGCAGTGGCCGGGCTCGATCCGCACAAGGCGGCGAAGATGCCGCACCCCACCATGTTGGCGATGCCCAGGCCGCCGGGGACCTTGTACAGCCATTTGTGCAGCGTCTCGTAGAGGTCTCTGCTGGCGTTGGATTCCGCGATGGGCGCACTCAGAAAGATAAACAGAGGAATGGCCAGCAGGGCGAAGTTGTCCATGCCGCTGTAAAGGACATAGGGTACCGAGGGGAGGAGATGCGGCGAGAAGATGAGGATGAAGAAGATCGAGATACCGGCCAGGCCCGCCCAGATGGGAATGCCGGAGATGAGGAGAGCGAACGCGCTCCCGAAAAGCAGTACGGCCAGGACATACTCGCTCATGGCGCCCTTCCCTTCTGCGGTTCACGCGGTCATCGGTCCCGGGCTGCATCGTCCAGCTCGATATCTTTCAGCTCGAACCGTTCCTTTTCGGTTTCGATTTCCCCTTTTCGGAACGCATTGATCTTGTCCCGGATGTACAGGATGTACTGCAGGAAGAGAACCGTCATACCCAGCGGCAGGAACAGGTAGGGAATCCACAAGGGGGGTCCCCACAGGGACATGGAGTGCTGGTGCTGGGTGACCGTCTCCCACCACATGGGCCACGCGTAGAATCCCACGACACCGGCGAGGAGGCAGGAGATGATCGACACCACGATCATGGTGAGCTCCCGCGCCCTCGGGGACAAATGGATGATCAGAAGGTCCACGTTCAAATGGTGCTCGTTCTTCTGGACGAAGGGGGCCCCGGTGAACACCACGTAGATGAGCAGAAACACGGAGGCCTCTGTCTGCCAGATGGTGGAGACGCCGAAGATCTTTCGAACGACCACCGCTTCCGTGACGATGAAAGCGGCTGCGACAAGGCTCAACGCCGCAATCCAGCCGGTGATGTGGGTCAGGGCCTCGATCACCGTCTCCGCGATTCTTGCCGGTTTCATGTGCCGTCCTTTCGGCCGTTTCGGCGTGGGACCCCGGTCCCACGCCGGTGCGGCGGGTTACTCCATGGCCTCGAGGGCCATGTCCAGCAGCTCCTGTCCTCCTTCCACGGTATCCGCATACTCCTTCCAGGCCGTCTCCTTGGCGAACTGGAGCCAGGTGTCGAACTCCTCCTTGTTCATGTAGTGAATATCGACGTTCGCCTCGGTGTAGGACTCGATCAGCTTGTCGACCAGGCCCCGGAAGTTGTCATAGATCCAGTTCTCGTGCATCCACTCGGCCACCTCCATGAACACGGCCTGCTGCTCCGGGGTGAGGCGTTCCCAGGTCTTCTGGGACATGCACAGGTTCTCGGCCATGTACCAGATGGAGTAGTCGCGCGGTGCATTGATGTAGTTCAGGACCTCGTAGAGGCGATAGGAGACAAAGGACGCGGACGAGGTCAGCATTGTATCCAGGACACCGGTCGACAGGGCGTGATAGGCCTCGGAAGAAGGCATGCTCGTGATGGAGGCCCCGGCCTGCCGCATCATGTACTCGAACTTCTTGCCGGCGGCCCTCAGCTTGGTCCCCTCCACGTCTGAAGGCACCTTGATCTGTTTGACCTTGCTCCCGATCCCCCCGTCGAACCAGGCCCACACCAGGTTCTTCACGCCATTCTGCTCCGTGAGTGCATTGATCTTCTTCCCGATGGGCTTGTTCCGCCAGCTCAACCCCTGCTTGAGGTTGGTCACCGAGCAGGGCATCAGTGTGATGGACAGCTGGGGCACCTTGCCGGAGGCGTAGTCCAGAGGGAACACGGCCAGGTCCAGGGCCCCCATGCGCATGGCGTCCCACTGCTCCTTCGGCTTGTACAGAGATTTGGCGGGATAGTACCGGAACTTGATCTCTCCATTGGTTTTCTCCTCCACCATGTCGCCGAACACCCGTGCCATCTTGTCTCTCACGTCGCCGGCGGCGAACTGATGGGACACCTTGAGGACCATTGGTTTGGCCCAGGCAGGCCCGCCGAGCCCGACCAGAAAGCCTGCGGCGAACAGGAGAACCGCCCCCATGATGATGGGTTTCATGGACGTCTTCATAAGCCCCTCCTTTTCATGAAAAGGTTGCTGTCGCACGCCCGATCACGCCGCCAATGCTCCAGCTCCCTCGTCGAGCTTTTCCGCGTAGTAGTCCACGAGGGCCTCGCACTGGTTTTTCATATGGTTTTTCATGGCGTTCTCGGCGCGTTCCGGATCTCTCGACTGAAAGGCCTCCAGGATGTCCCGGTGTTCCTTCATGGACTGCTCGAACCGGTTCTTCTGATAGAGCTGCCGGTGCCGGTAGAGCAGGATCTTCTGCCTGAGACCGTTGATCACGTCCTGGAGGGATTTGTTTCCGGAGAGTTCCTGAAACAGGATATGGAGCTCATGGTTGATGTCCAGATACTGCTCGCGATTCTGGTCGGCATACTGGCGTTCCAGCCTCTCGTGGAGGTTTTCTATCCTTTGGATATCCTGTTCACCCATCCGTTCGACGGCGAGCCGCGCACACATTCCCTCGAGCATGCCCATGACCTCGAACATGTCCTTGACCTCCTCGATGCGCGGCTTGCTCACATAGGCGCCCTTGTGCGGCACGAGCTCGATCAACCCTTCGCTGTGAAGAATCCGAAGGGATTCCCGAACCGGCGTACGGCTGACGCCCATGGTCTCGCACAGGGCCCTTTCATCGATCTTCTGCCCGCAGATCAGATCGCCCCTTCGAATCATGCCTCGGATCTGGTCCGCCACCTCCTGGTGCAGGGTCTTCACTCGGATCTTCTGCAAGAACGTCCTCCCAGCTGAGATTTGATACATTATACAAAATAATGTATTCAACGCAAGCACTTTTTCCGAATAAGCTCCCGGAGCGAAACAGCCCGGAAGCCGTAGAAGACCCGGTGGGCCGATCCGCGCGAATTGAGGGGTGATCGCTGACGATCTCGAGGGCGTCATAGATGTCGGGATCGAGAAGACGATCCTCAACGGTGGAAAGCTCCACCGCGGCAATCTGCGATTTGTGCTTCGCGTCGAAACGAAGCCGGAGAATGGAGGTTCGAAGAGGAAACGGCATGCTGCGGAGCACACAGCGACCGTTCAGAGTGCCGGCCACGGCCACGCAGCTGATTGTCTCGAAGCATTGACAAACAGGCGCAGAGTGGATATTAGAGATCAATGACGATTTCCAGTGCGCTTTCTTCCACCTTCCTGCAGGCAGCCGTTTCAGGCGGGTTTCCCCTTCCCTTGGAAGGGTGTACTTCCGGTGCATCCGCCTGCCCGGCACCGCCCTGAAACCATTGCCCACCCTTACGATGCCGTTGCAGTAGCCTTCCAGAGCCGAGAAGCCCAACCTGTGGTGAGCGTTTCCCAGGGAATCCGTTCCACGGGATTGCGGAGATCGACCCTTTCCTCCGGAAGAGTGCGACAGCCCATCAGGATATCCCATCGACATATTTTCAAAAGGCTGATCTGCCGCCCCTGCGCCGCATCCCCGGCCCGTCCGGCTCCAGAGGAGCAAAAAGGAAGAAGGAAGGATACAATCCAATGGCCCTACCCCCTCACCATCAATCCCGCCGGGAAATCAACCGACGCCGCACCTTCGGCATTATCAGCCATCCCGACGCAGGCAAGACGACCCTCACGGAGAAGCTGCTGCTCTTCGGGGGAGCTATCCAGCTGGCCGGTTCGGTCAAGGCCCGCAAGGCCAATCGGCACGCCACCAGCGACTGGATGGCCATCGAGCAGGAGCGCGGCATCTCGGTCAGCAGCTCGGTAATGCAGTTCAACTACGGCGATTATTCGATCAACCTCCTGGACACACCCGGGCATCAGGACTTTTCCGAGGATACCTACCGGGTCTTGACCGCGGTGGACAGCGCAGTCATGGTCATCGACAGCGTAAAAGGGGTTGAAAGCCAGACCCGCAAGCTCATGGAGGTCTGCCGAATGCGCAACACCCCGATCCTGACCTTCGTCAACAAGCTGGACCGAGAGGGCATGCCGCCGCTGGACATCCTGGGAAACATCGAGGAAACCCTGCAGATCGAGTGCGCCCCTCTCTCCTGGCCCATCGGCAGGGGCAAGGATTTCAGGGGCACGTACAATCTCTACCGCAGAGAACTGACCCTGTTCACGCCCGGCCAGGAAACCCTGCCCGGCGACGTGCTGACCATCGATCACCTGGATGACCCCCTGCTCGATGAAGTTCTGGGAGGTCAGGCCGATGAGCTGCGCGAGGATGTCGCTTTGCTGGAAGGCGCGGCCGATCCCTTCGACCTGCAGGACTTTCTGAGGGGCAGCCAGACCCCGGTCTTCTTCGGCAGCGCCATCAACAACTTCGGGGTTCGTGAGCTTCTCGACACGTTTGTGGAAGTGGCGCCCTCTCCAATGCCCAGACCGACCGCCACCCGCACGGTCTCGCCCGAGGAGGACCGGTTTTCCGGCTTCGTATTCAAGGTCCAGGCCAACATGGACCCGGCCCACCGCGACCGGATCGCCTTTCTGCGCGTTTGCTCGGGCCGCTTCCAGCGCGGTATGCGGATCCGTCACCACCGTCTCGGCAAGGATATCCAGATCGCCAACCCGATCATTTTCATGGCGCGGGACCGGGTGCGTGCGGAGGAGGCATGGCCCGGAGACATCATCGGAATCCACAACCACGGCACGATCAGAATCGGGGATACGTTCACCGACAAGGAGCCTTTGGCCTTCACCGGGGTGCCCAATTTCGCGCCCGAGCATTTCAGGCGTGTCCGCTTGAAATCGCCTCTCAAGGCGAAACAGCTGCAGAAAGGGGTGACCCAGCTGGTCGAGGAGGGGGCCGTGCAGCTGTTCCGAACCCTCACGGCGAACACGTTGATTCTGGGAGCGGTCGGCATACTTCAGTTCGATGTGACCATGGCGCGCCTGAGACAGGAGTACGGCGTGGATGCCGTTTATGAGCCTGCCGATTACGCCACCGCCCGCTGGGTCCACTGCGACGACAGGGAAAGACTCGGCGCTTTTGAAAGGGCATGTCAGACCAACCTGGCGCTGGACGCCGAAGGAACCCTGACCTACCTGGCTGAGAGCGATTGGCATCTCAAGCGGGTCATTGAGGAATGGCCGGACGTGCGCTTTCTCAAGACCCGGGAGTGCCGATGACCCCGTTCCATCCGCCGCTTCGCAGATCATGTTGTCGGACCCGGAGAGCTGCGCGCAGGCGGCCGGCCTGGTCCGTCGCCGGCGCGATTGCGGGAACCCACAAGAGATAAACCTTGGAAACGTTATGTTGCGAGGTCCAATGCCGGGGAGACGGCCGCGGACCTCGCGCGGATAGAGGCGGAACTACGTTCCTCGAATGACACCTCTGAAGGACGGGAGAGGAAATGGATTTCAGAATCATTTTCGATCACATGCCGCAGTACGTTCTGATCCGGACGCAGGGAACAACAACCGCGGCCGATCATGACCTCTTGATGAAAGAGTTGACCTCGGCTCGGGAATGGAAGACGGGCACGGATCAGATCGTCGATCACCGGAAGCTCGAGGTGGGTTCGCTGTCTTTGGATCTGATGTCTGAGATCCAGAAAGTCGTTTCTCGATATGAGGACAAGCTCGGAAAAGGGAAAGTCGCATTCGTGGTGAGCACGGATGCGATGCATGGATTCGCGAGGATGTATGAATTGGTAGGCGGAGAGGAAGTCCACGGGGATATTTCCATCTTCAAGACGATGGAGGGGGCCATCGAGTGGCTGAATGAAGAGCGTACATAGAACTTGCTGCTTGACCTACCCACCCCAGCTTTCAGCATCTCACCCAATCGGAAAAGAACACAAAAAAAGGGTCCCGGAAGCGTGATGTTCCAAGACCCTTTATATTCGGTGGTGCCGAAGGCGGGACGCGAGATCTTGAGTTAACCTGTTGATTTAATTAAGCCATGACAAAAGCCGAGTGCCGACATTCTTCACCATTTTGCACCCCAGGCGCAACGAATTCCGCGCTTTACCAAGGAGCCGTTTCTCCGTACGATATGACCAGAACATGGGGCTAGGTCCGGCCGGCCGAAAAGGGACACTCCTGGGTCCCCTGCCCCATCCCCATTCCCTTCACCAGGAGCACGCGCAGCCAGGAGGCGCGACAACATGCCCAAGAAGAAGAACCCGATCCGCCAGCGCAAAAAAGGGGATCCCATCGCAGCCGATTTGGAGGCTTACGGTTCGGTCGAAATAAATGGCTCCCCAGAAGCGTTTCGAAAGATGTATTTCGAGGCCCTGGCGGATCCCGAAACCTTCGGCAAGCGGGTCTTTTTGGATGTCCTCAAGCCCGTCTACCAACAAAAAATCGCGCCGCTTGATTATCCCCCG
>JAIPEI010000008.1 GCA_021737245.1 Deltaproteobacteria bacterium
CCGCCGGTTCAAGCGGCCCGGGCCGTGGAGCCGCGAGCCCTCGTAGTGGGGGGCGGGATCGCCGGGCTCTATGCGGCGCTGGCCATCGCAGACCACGGCTACCCGGTGGTGGTCGTGGAGCGCGAAGAGGCCCCGGGGGGGAACCTGACCTGGCTGCCCCGCACACTGGAAGGCCGGGAGCCGGCGGAGCTCCTCGAAGGCATCCTCGCCGACGTGGAAAAGCATCCTCAGGTTCAGGTCCACACCTCATCGGAGGTGGTCGAGTCGACGGGACGCGCGGGCCGGTTCAGGACCGTCCTCCGGAACGCCGAGGGGGTCCGCCGAACCGTAGACCACGGCGTGACCATCCTGGCCACGGGTGGGCGGGAAGCGGAGCCCGACGGGTTCGGCCGGGGAGAGCACGGGAAGGTCCTCACCCAGAGGGAGCTGGAAAAGGCCCTGGCCGGGGGGGATCTGGATCCGGCCGGTCTGGAGTCCGTGGTGATGATCCAGTGTGCGGGGACCCGAACCGGTTCCCGGAACTACTGCAGCCGCGTCTGCTGCCCCACGTCCGTCCGGCAGGCGCTGCTTCTCAAGGAGAGGAACCCGGATGTTGGAGTCTGGGTCTTTTACAGGGACATGATGACCCCCGGGTTCCTGGAGGCCGACTACGCACGGGCCCGGGAGGCCGGGGTGCACTTCATACAGTATACCCCCGAGCGGAGACCGGTGGTGGAGGCTGGAGCGGAAAAGCCGGGAGTCATTGCATGGGAGCCGGTGCTCGGGCGGAACGTTCGGATCGGGGCGGACCTCGTGGTCCTGGCCGGCGGTGTGACGCCCGACCTGCCCGCAGAGCTCGCCCGGGCCTTTGGTGCGCGACTGGACGAGGACGGCTTCTTCCAGGAGGCCGACAGCAAGTGGCGACCGGTGGACGGCGTGCGCGAAGGGGTGTTCGCCTGCGGCCTGGCCCTTTCGCCCCGGACCGTGGCCGAGTCCCTGGCTTCGGCCGGCGCCGCGGCGGAGCGGTCCCTTCGAATCCTCACGAGGGAGACGCTTCCCGTGGACCTCCGGGTGGCCCGCGTCCGCCAGGCCCTGTGCTCCCGCTGCGAGCAATGCCTGGACGCCTGTCCCTACGAGGCGCGGTACGTGGATCCGGAAAAGGGCCTCGTGGTCGTGGACGCTGCGGTGTGCCAGGGCTGCGGCAGCTGTGCGGCCGTCTGCCCGAACAGCGCCTCCGTGCTCGAGGGGCTGGACGACCGCCGGATGCTCGAGTCAATCGATGCGGCCCTGGGAAAAGCCCTGAGCCTTTAGATCTGCCCCCGGAATGGGGTACAGCGTTTCCATCGGCGGGTGAGCAGGTTTTTAAGGATCCGACAAGGAGACGTAATGGTGGAGATTCAGAGAGAGCATCCTGCCGCATCGGACGAAGCGGGGCGGCCGGATATTCTGGCTGCAGTGCGGAAGCTGATTCAGCCCTGCATCCAGTGCGGGACGTGCACGGGTTCCTGTCCCAACGAGTTCGCCATGGACTGCACGCCTCGCATGCTGTGGCGCCTGGTGCTTCGGGGAGAGGTCGATGAGATTTTCAACAGCCGGACCTTCGCGCTCTGCTCGTCCTGCTACTCCTGCACGCTGCGGTGCCCCCGCCAGCTCCCGGTGACAGAGGCCATGGCCGCGCTCAAGCAGGTCGCCGCACGGCTCTGCCCGGATCGGTATCGCTCCAGCACGGCGTTCAGCAAGACCTTCATGGACAGCGTTCGCCGGCACGGGCGGGTCAACGAGATGGAGTTCATGTTCTTCTACTTTGTCTCGCGAAAGAATCCGCTTCTTCCATTTCGATTCTCTCCCATGGGCCTGAGGTTGATGCGAAGGGGAAAGGTGAAGATGTCGCTGCCCGGCCTGGGCGGGAACGACGTGCTGGCCCCCCTGTTTCGAGCCGTTGAAAGACTTGAGGGCACCCCATGAGGTACTTCTACTACCCGGGATGCTCCCTGGAGGGAACGGCCAGGGAGTATGACTTGAGCACCCGCGCGTTTCTCGGTGCGGTGGGGGTGGAGCTGGTCGATCTGCCGGACTGGACCTGCTGCGGGGCCACCGCGGCCCAGGGGATGAGCCGGCTGCTCGCACTGGCGCTGCCGGCCCGCAACCTGGCCCTGGCCGAGAAGACCGGCGGGAACCTGGACATCCTGGTCCCGTGCAGCGCCTGCTATTTGAACCTGAGAAGGGCCGAGGACAGGATCCGCTCGGGCGGGGAAGCGAAGCGCGAGATCAACGAGGCCCTGTCGGAGACCGGGCTGCACTGCGATGGAAGGGTCCGCGTGCGTCACCTCCTCGACGTGCTCTCCAGGGACCTGGACGCGGCGTCGCTGGCTGATCGCGTGACGCGGCCGCTCCACGGGATGCGCATCGCTCCCTACTATGGCTGCCAGTGTCTCCGGCCCTATGCGGATTTCGACGATCCGGAGGAGCCCCGGACCATGGAGCCGCTCATTCGGTCCACAGGGGCGGAAATCTTCCCATGGACCGTCGGGGCCCACTGCTGCGGCGCTTCCCACATGACCACCAAGCCGGAGATCGGGATCGAGCTCGTGGCCGGTCTGCTCGATGCGGCCCGCGGAGCGGACGCAGTGGTGACCGTGTGCCCCATGTGCCAGATGAACCTCGAGGCTTACCAACGTAAGGCTTCAAGCCTCCGCGGGTCGGACCTGAGTGCGACCATCCTTTACCTTCCTCAGCTTCTCGGCCTTGCGTTGGGCCTTTCAAGAGACGAGGTCCGCCTCGATCTCAACCTCGCCGTCGGGCAGGCGTTCAGGAAAACGGCCGCCTGACGGCGGCGCCTGGAAAGGACCGCCGGTGCTCTCCTGGATAAAGAACATTCAGCACAGGCTGGTAACCAAGCTGATTCTGACCGTGGGGTTGACCCTGCTCGTCAGCATATCGGCCTGGTCGTACTCCATCATCCGCTACCAGGAAGACCAGACCATGCACAACCTGTCTCTGGAGGCGGATCGCTTGAGCACCACCATCAAGCTGGGCACCCACTACGCCATGATGCTGAACTCCAGGGAGGATATCGCCGAGACCATCAAGAACATCAGCCGCCAGCCCGAAATCAGGGCGATCCGCATCTACAACAAGTCGGGCCAGATCACGTACTCCGACGATACGGGAGAGATCGGCCGGACCACGAATATCAAGGACGAGGCCTGCTACGTGTGTCACCGCACCGATCCGCCGCTGGTCAATCTGGACCTGTCCGAAAGGACGCGGATCTTCAGGGGCGAGAGCGATGTCCGCCTCCTCGGAATCCTGAGCGCCATCTACAACGAGCCGGGCTGCGCATCCGCCGGGTGCCATGTCCATCCCGAGGGGAAAAAGGTTCTGGGGGCCCTGGACGTGGTGCTCACGCTGGCTCCGGCGGACAAGGAGATCACCGCCTACAAGCGGTGGACCACCGTGGTCACCGTGCTCGTCCTTCTGCTTACGGCCGTGGCGGTGCTCCTGTTCATCATGCACTTCGTCAATCGCCCCGTAAGCAACATGATCGCGGCCACCCGGCGGATTGCGCGGGGTGAAAACGACGTTGGCGTGGAGATCAGGCAGGAAGACGAGATGGGTCAGCTTGCGGACGCCATTACCTACATGGGCGGTGAGATCAAGCGGAAGCAGGCGGCCCTGAACAAGCAGCGCAAGGAGTATCAGAGGTTGTTCGAGCTCGTGCCCTGCATCATCACGGTTCAGGACAGGAACTACAGGCTCATCAATTACAATCGGGAGTTTGCCGAGAAGTTCGCACCGACCCCCATGGACACCTGCTACCATGCTTACAAAGGCAGAACGACCAAGTGCGAGCCCTGTCCCGTGGAAAAGGCATTTGAGGACGGGGAGATTCATCGAAGCGAGGAGTCCGGCGTGAACTGGGACGGCACCATGAGCCACTGGATCGTGATCGCCTCCCCGGTATGGGACGAGAAGGGCGAGATCCAGTCCGCCATGGAGATCAGTCTGGACATCACGGACCGCAGGC
The DNA here is from genome assembly GCA_021737245.1 of Deltaproteobacteria bacterium. Taxonomy (GTDB): domain Bacteria; phylum Desulfobacterota; class DSM-4660; order Desulfatiglandales; family HGW-15; genus JAIPEI01. The sequence continues at coordinate 4,007 of JAIPEI010000008.1, forward strand.
TCCTGGAGCAGGAGCTGGAAAAGTCCGAGCAGAAGTATCACGCCATCTTCAACAACATCCCGAACGCGGTCTTCGTCCTCGATCCCGATACGCTGGACATCCTGGACTGCAACGACAGCATGACCCAGGTGTACGGCTACGAGAAAGGCGAGATCCTGGGCCGGTCCTTTCTGGAGCTCCATGAAGAGGCGGAGCGGGAGCAGTTCAGGAACATGCTCCGGTCCTTCAATGTGGTGAACCAGGTGAAGCAAAGGCACAAAACGGGGAGGAGGATCTTCGTAAACATCCGCGTCTCCCCCTCCGAGTACACCGGGCAGAGGGTGCTCCTGGTGACCACGAGCGACATCACCAAGAGGCTGGACACCGAGGAGCAGCTGGCCCAGGCGAGCAAGCTGGCCACCCTGGGGGAGATGGCCACGGGTGTGGCCCACGAGCTCAACCAGCCCCTGTCCGTGATCAAGACCGTGTCCAGCTTTTTTATGAAAAAGCTCAATGCAGAGCAGGATATCCCCGCGGAAACCCTCTACCAGATGCTGGGCAAGGTGGACACCAACGTGGATCGGGCCACCAAGATCATCACCCACATGCGTCTCTTCGCCCGCAAGTCCGAGGTGCAGCTCGTCCGGTTGCACGTCGAGGACGTGCTGAACCGGGCCTTCGAGATCTTCACCCAGCAGCTCAGGGCGCGCGGCATCGAGGTGGTGCGGGAGTTCAGCGAGACGATCCCGCCGATCATGGCGGATCCGGACCGGCTGGAGCAGGTCTTCATCAATCTCCTGATCAACGCGCGGGACGCTATTGAAGAGCGGTGGGACGGGAAAGGGTGCGAGCCCGGCGACAAGCGGATCACAGTGAGGACTAAGGCCGAGGACGGGGCGGTGATCGTGGAGGTGCAGGACACGGGCTCGGGGATCGACGATGCACACAGAGACAAGATATTCGACCCTTTCTTCACCACCAAAGAGGTGGGAAAGGGGACCGGCCTGGGGCTGTCCATCAGCTACGGGATCGTCAAGGACTGCGGCGGTGACATCTGCGTGGCTCAGACCGAAGGGCCCGGAGCGTGCTTCACCGTCCGTTTCCCCATAAAGGATGAAGATGATGAATCGACAAACCATACTCCTGGTGGATGACGAGGAAGATATCCGCCTTGTTCTAAGCGTCGCTCTCAACGATATGGGGTACGACGTGCTCGCGGCTGAGAACGGCGAGGAGGGGCTTCGCCTGTTTCGGGAAAAGCATCCGCCCATCGTCATCACGGATATCAAGATGCCCGACATCGACGGCGTGGACCTGCTCCGGATGATCAAGGAGGAGGATCCGGACACGGAGGTCGTCATGATCACCGGGCACGGGGACATGGATGTGGCCATTCAGAGCTTTCAGCAGGAGGCCACGGACTTCATCACCAAGCCCATCAACGTTGAGAACCTGGAAGCCTCGCTGCAGCGGGTGCACGAGCGGATTCTCGCCCGGGAAAAGCTGAGGGAGTACACCCAGTCGCTGGAAAGCATGGTTTACCGGAAGTCCGAAGAGCTGGCCGGTCTGGAGAAAATTCTTGAGACGGAAAACGGCGGGCCTCTTGCGGGGGATGTCGTCCGGCGGTTTCAACGGCTCTTTGACGATCTTCCCTGTCACGTGGTGGTGATGGACGAGGAGCTGGTGCTCACCGCCGTCAACCGTAAGTTTCGCCGGGACTTCGGTGACCGCGAGGGGGAACTGTGCTATCATGTGCTGAAAAACATGGAGTCCCCCTGCACCGACTGCGCGGTGCAGGCGACCTTCTCCACGGGTGGGAGCCAGGAGGGAGGGGGGGAGATCACCACGCCGGACGGGGAAGCGCATCAGGTCCTGGTGTGGACGTCCCCGGTGCGCACCTCCGGGCAGACCCCGACCCACGTGCTTACACTCTACACGGACATGGCGCAGATCCAGAAGGTTCAGGACCATCTCAGCTCCCTGGGACTCATGGTGGGTTCCATCTCCCACAGCATCAAGGGAATGCTCACGGGGCTGGACGGAGGCATGTACCTGCTCGATTCGGGTTTGCGGAAGCAGGATGACGCTCAGGTCCACGAAGGCCTGTCCGTTGTCAAGGAGATGGTGGGGCGCATCCGGAACACGGTGCTGGACGTCCTGCTCTTTTCCAAAGACCGCGATCTCAGAAAGGCCGGGACATCGGTGGCGGAGTTTGCGGAGGAGGCGGCCAGGGGAATCCGCTCCCTGGTGGAGGAGCATGGAATCGCATTTTCCCTGGAGTGTCCGGAAGACGCCGGCGTGTTCCAAGTGGATGCAGGTCTCCTCCGCACGGCCTTTGTGAACGTGCTGGAGAATGCGGTGGACGCCTGCCTGGAGGACAAGAGCCGGGAGGATCATCGGATTGCGTTTCGTGTTCGCGGGGATGAGGACGCGGTCGTCTTCGAGGTGGAGGACGACGGCGTGGGCATGGATGAAGAGACCCGCGAAAAAATGGCGTCCCTGTTTTTCTCCTCGAAGGATCGAAAGGGAACCGGACTGGGGCTCTACATCGCGAACCGAACCGTCCGGCAGCACGGTGGAGACATCGCCGTGGAGTCCGAACCGGGTCGGGGCACGGTGTTCACCATCCGGATTCCACGGGCGGCCGGCACAGACAAGGATGCTCCCCGTGATACCGTGGCGGACTGCAGAGAGGGTTCCTGAACCGGAGGGAAAGGAGGTGCATCATGGCCAAGAAGATCCTGGTTGTCGATGATGAGCATGCGGTTGTGAGATACATGACGACCCTGTTCGAGGACCACGGCTACGAGGCGATTGCGGCGACGGACGGGGCCGAGGCCCTCAAGGTGCTGGATGAGACCGTGCCGGATCTCATCACCCTGGACCTCCAGATGGACAAGGTCTGGGGGCCGCAGTTCTACCGCAAGATGAGCAAGAACCAGGCCCTCAAGGAGATCCCCGTCATCGTGGTGAGCGGGCTCGCCCGGCCGGAGCTGGCCATCAAGAAGGCCGCGGCCGTGGTAAGCAAACCCTTCGATCCGGACGAGCTCATCCGGATCGTTCGGGATCTGATCGGCGGGTAAGAAGGGGCCGGACTCCGGTGCCCGCCCGGTTACCGGCCGAACGATCCGCCCCGCCCCGGACCAGCGCCGCCAGCTGCAGAATGATTCCCTTGAGCTGCTCCGACTGGGCGTTCATTTCCTCGGATGCCGACGCGGACTCCTCCGCCTGGGAGGCGTTCTGCTGGACGACCTTGTCCATCTCCGCCACCGCCCTGTTCACCTGATCGATCCCCTGGGCCTGCTCATTGGAAGCGGCGGAGATCTCCGAAACCAGGTCCGCCACCTTGGCGGCGCCGAAGGACACCTCCTGGAACTCCTCGTTGGTCCGGCTCAAAAGGCTCGAGCCGTCCTTGACCTTCCTGGTGGTGTCGTCGATCAGGTCGGCCGTGTTCCCGGCCGCCTCCGCTGCGCGCATGGCCAGGCTGCGGACCTCGTCCGCCACCACGGCGAAACCGGCGCCTGCGTCTCCGGCCCGGGCCGCCTCCACCGCCGCATTCAGGGCCAGGAGGTTGGTTTGAAACGCAATTTCGTCGATGGTCTTTACGATCTTGGAGGTCTCGTCGCTCGATTTGGTGATCACCTCCATGGAGGCGGTCAGCTCGACCATGGAGGCGTTGGCGGTTTCCACGGTTTCCTTTGCCTCACGCATGATCCGGTCGGCCTTGGCGGCGTTGTCCGCGTTCTGCTGGGTCATGGATGCCATCTCCTCGAGGGACGATGAGGTTTCCTCGATCGACGCCGCCTGCTCAGACGCCCCCTCGGCCAGGGACTGGCTCGCGGTGGATATCTGTCCGGAGGCCCGGGTCACCTCCTCGGCGGACTGCGTCAACCCCTCGATCATCCGGTTGACGGGCCGTGTTATGCTCCGCTGGGTGAAGTAGTAGGAAACCCCCAGCATGAGCAGGATGGCGCCCAGGGCGGTCGTGACGATAAGCTTGATCACGTCTCGAATGCCGTCCCGGGTCTCCTGCCTGGTCTGCTCTAGCAGGGCCTCCGAAGCCGTTTCGGCCTGTTTCACCTGCTTCTCGATGGCGGCTTTGCGGGCCTGGACCAGGGTCTCCACATCGTCCATGTAGATCCCGGACCCGATGATCCAGTCCCATTCCGGAAAATGCTTCACGAACGAGAGCTTCGGCTGTGGCTCGTCCGCACCGTACTTGGGCCACATGTACTCGACGAACCCCCGGCCCTCTTCCCGGCAGACGCGCACGAACTCCATGAAGGGCTTCAATCCGTTCGGGTCCTCTATGTGGGAGAGGGTCTTCCCGTCCAGCTCCGGCTTGTAGGGATGCATGACCATTCGGGGTTCCATGTCGTTGATCCAGAAGTAGTCCTTGCCTTCGGGTCCGTAGCGGAGGTCTCCGACGAACTCGGCGATGCTCTCCTTCTGCTCGAGCAGAATGGCCTCCTTGACCCGCTCGTCCAGGATCGACGTGTCGTTCATTTCCCGGGCGTCCTTCAAGGACTTTTCCACCGCGCTGAAGGCGGTGTCCACCAGGGACTCGAGATGGGCCTTCTTGCCGGCCAGGTAGTCCTCGCGGAACGCCCTGATCTCCTTTTCCCCCTCCCGGCGGATTCGCTCGGTGTTCTGCTTCTCCAGGCCCTCCAGACGGGCCATGCTCCGCCGGCCGCTCTCCTGTGTCTGCCAGACGGAGATCAGCCCGATCAGCCCGGCTGTCAGGACCAGGGCGGCCGTGATCAACAAGATGATCTTGTGGTTGATTTTCATGGTCGTCCCCTCCTTCGGCACATTTCGGTGCTCGGGTTTCCCGGCCGGCCAAAGCCGGTCCCTGTCCCGGCTCTGATCCGCGGCGAGGTGAAAATCAAGCCTTGTCCCCTAACCGCAATATCGACCCGTGGGCCGAAAAACTTGAAGGGACCGGCCCGCGCCCGCAGGTCGGCACGCGGCCGGCACGCGGAGCGGCACGCGGAGCGGCGTCTAGATTCCCTTTGACTCTTCCCTGGTTTTCACATATAAAAATCCTTTACCTTCAAGGGCTTTCGGCTTTTTGCCGGGATCCCCGCCTGCGGGGAACCGGTGGATCCGCCGGAGGCCGCCATCCGGGAGGTGCCGGTCATGTATCATGTAGCCTCCGAAGAAACGTACGAGGACGGGAAGCTGATCTTCAGGGAGGATGCTCCCGGGGACTGGGTCTATGTCATCCTTTCGGGCTCCGTGGAGATCTTCAAGAAGATCGAGGGCAAGGAGATCGTGATCGAGATCCTGCAGGAAGGGGAGATCTTCGGGGAGCTGGGTTTTCTCGGCCGCATCAAACGGACGGCAGGGGCCCGGGCCGTTGGTCCCACCACGCTGGGGATCATCGACCGCGCCTTCCTGGACTCCGAGTTCAACAAGCTTTCCTCGGAGTTCCGGTCCATACTGGTGGCGGTGGTCAGGCGGTTCAAGAAAATGCTGGACCGGGCGAGGGATTTCGAGGGACGCAGGGGGCCCCGCGCGCAAAGGACGCTCAGCCTGGCCTTCAGGGACCGGAACGCCTTTGTCAAGGCCTACAGCACGAACATCAGCTCCGGCGGGCTGTTCGTTCGGACCCGGAACCCCCTCCCCAAGGGAGAGCGTTTCGTGTTGAAGCTCCAGCTGCCCGGGGTCCCCGATCCCCTCAAGATTGAGTGCGAGGTGGCCTGGTCCCGGGCCGCCGGAGGGGAGACGGGCGGCGAGTCCGCCGGGATGGGGCTGAAGTTCCTGGAGATGTCGCCGGATGAGCGGCAGGCGTTGAAGGCGTATGTGGATGACACCCTGAAAAGCGAACAGGAGAAATGAGGAGGATCGCATGCTGGAGGAGCGGGTCGTTTACCTGAACGGGACGTTCGTGCCCTGGAATGAAGCCAAGACCCACATGATGTGCCACAGCTTCGGGAGGGGTGCGGCCATATTCGAGGTTCTGAGTGTCCATGAGGTCGACGGCGGGGCCTCCCTGTTTCGCCTGGACCAGCACGTGGCCAGGCTCTACCGGACCGCCGAGCTCCTGGGCATGAGGCTCTCGCAAGAGCCCGGGGAGATCCATGAGGCGTGCCTGGAGTCCGTTCGGCGAAACGGCGTGACCCGGGGCTTCGTCAAGGTGATCTGCTTTCACTCCGGGATCGCCTTCGAGATTCTTCCGCCGGACGTTCCCCTGGACGTCTCCGTTTTCGTGGTGGATCCGGCCGCAGACCTGGGCGGGCTGAAGTTCCCGTTTGACCGGGGAGCCTCTGCCTGCTTCTCCCGTTGGCGCAAGCTGGACCCCCAGTGCGTGCCCGTCGAGGCGAAGGCGGCGGCAAACTACCTGAACGGAATGATGGCCCGGGCCGAGGCCCGCTCCCGCGGCTATGACAACGTCATCATGCTGGACACCCAGGGTTTCGTGGCCGAAGGCGGAACCGAGTCGGTGTTCATGGTCGAGAACGGCGTGCTCATGACCCCCTGCGCGGGCACCGTGCTGTTGAGCATCACGCGTCAATCGCTGCTTCAGATGGCCGAGGTCCTGGGCCTCGAGGCACGGGAGGCCCGCATACAGCCCGACCGGCTCCTGAAAGCGGACGAGCTGCTCTTTTCAGGAACGCCCAACAAGGTGCTTCCCGTGCGGCGGCTCGAGGACCGGGACATCGAAGGGACGCCCGGTCCGGTCACTCGAAAGCTGTTCGATCTCATGAACGGGATCACGTCCGGGAGGGACCACCGGTTCCGGGAATGGCTGTTTCCGGTATGAGGCTTCTTTCCTCCCCGGACGCCGCCCGGTCCATCGTTCCGATCGCCTTCAGGAGACGGGCTGTATGAGCGAACCCCACGTGCTCTACGAGATTCGGGATCAGGTGGCCGTGATCACCCTGAACCGGCCCGAGGCGGGCAATGCCTTCAGCCCGGAGATGATCTCGCTGTGGAACCGGCGACTGAAGGAGGCGAGAAGGGACGAGACGGTTCGGGTCGTGGTGGTCACGGGCAAGGGAGACACCTTCTGCTCGGGCGGCGATATCCGGGAGATGGCCGAAGGCAAGCTGCGGTCCTGGGATATGAAGCGGTTCGTGTGGGAGGGGGTCCACAGGATCGCCCTCACCCTGGAAGACCTGGACAAGCCCGTGATTGCAGCCGTCAACGGCGCCGCCATGGGTGCGGGCATGGACATGGCCCTCATGTGCGATCTCCGGGTCTGCTCGGACCGGGCCCGGCTGGCCGAGTCCTACATCAACCTGGGTGTGGTTCCCGGAGACGGGGGTGCGTATTTTCTGCCCCGCATCGTGGGCTGTGCCAAGGCGCTGGAGCTTCTTCTGACGGGCGAGGTCCTCACCGCGGAGCAGGCCCTGGCGCTGGGAATCGTGAACCGGGTGGCGCCCCACGAACGCCTTATGGAGGAGACCTTTGTGCTGGCCGGAAGAATCGCCTCCAAACCCCCGCTGGCCGTCCGGATGACCAAGCGCGCGGTCTACCAGGGGCTCACCGGATCGCTCCGCGCCCACCTGGATGCGATCTCCAGCCAGCTTGCGCTCCTGAGCGAGACGGACGACCACCTCGAGGCGGCCCGTGCGTTCCTGGAAAAGCGAAAGCCGGTGTTCCGGGGGCGATAGCGTCGTCCCGGATCCATCGCCTTTTCCGTCACGCCCCCGTGAAAGCGCCGGCCGCCGGCCGGTCCCTCCCCTCCATGCGGCGATCCTTGGACAACTGGTGGATGATGCACTGCGAACGGAACTTGCAGTAGTTGGTGGGGTCTGCGCATTCGGCGCCGTTCTCCAGGCATTCCTGGCAGTAGCCGGTGACCATCTTCTGGCACACGACGCGCGCTTCGCGATCGGGGTGGTGGCGGCATTGCATGGGATGGCCCTCCTTGGTCACGCTCCGGTTGAAGACCGCTCTCGCACCCAGCGCCGCTTCATCAGGGCGAAAACCAGTGCGGCCGCCAGGAAGAGCATCATCAGGCCGAGGTGCGCAATGTCCACGAGCATGGTGAAGGCGGGTGAAAAGCTCACATCGGGCAGGTTCTTGAGGACCCGTACGACACCGGTGCCGACAATCCCGGCGAGAAGGAGGACCCTGATCCACCCGGCGCCGGTGAGAACGTACCGCTTTCGAATCGACAGGGCGTACTCCGCGGCCATGTATCCGAAGAGCGCCAGGACGAGGATGGCGCCCAGGTAGTGGAGAAGGTGGGTGAGGAAGAAATCGGCCGACCACCCCAGCCCCGGGATGTCGGCGATGTAGTAGCGCTTGAAAATGGGCATCTGACCGAGGCCCGTGAAGGCCATCCCGGCGAACAGCGCCGCAAAGGATCTTCGAATCCAACGGCCGGGAAGCGGGACGTCACTTGCGTTCATGATGGGTTCTCCTCCTGGTCGCCGCCGGACCCGCGGCCGGCCGACTTGAGAAAGCGGGCCGCAGCCGCTGCGACCCCCGCCACCGGGGCGATCACCATGGCCTTGGCCAGGTTGTCCGCGTGGGCCATGGCGTTCTCGACCGGTTTGAGGTGGGGTCGTCCAGGCCCCTTTTGAACGGCCCGGTTGAGCTCCTCGAAGGGCACCGGAGAGACGTAGATGGTGTTGGTCCCGCCGTTCTCGTGCTCACCGTAGATGTACCCCCCGATCTCACGGGCGATGGCGTGGGCCTCTTTCAACACGGCGTCTCTCGGTCCGATCTTCTGGACCTCCTCGGGGCAGATCTCGATGCACGCAGGCAGCTCGCCTTGCGCCACCCGGTCGTAGCAGCGGTCGCACTTGTACATGACCCCGTTCCCGGCGAAGCTCGGGAGGAGATCCAGATAGAGTCCCGTCCCGGTCTGCCGCTGCGGAATGTGCCAGGGACACACCTTCTTGCACTTGCTTCCGCCCAGGCAGATGTCCGGGTGAATCCGAGTGATGCCGTTCTCGAGCTTCCGGGCGGCGCCCCAGGGGCAGAGGTCCGCGCAGGGCGGGTTCTGGCAGTGCATGCACCGCCGGGGAACGGTCAGGGTCCGTTCCTTGCCGTCCACCGTGACCCTGGCTTCCTGGATGAACAGCCAGTTGTACGGGGTCAACCGGTCCGTGACGTGCGGCCGATCGCTCCAGTCCGAGACCTTGACCCTCGACGGAAACATCCTGGGGAAGGGCTTTTTCGGCTCGGGGTACTTGGCCTCATTGGTCCAGCTGCAGGCCTCCACGCAGGCCTCGCACCCGATGCACTTGCGGATGTCGATGAGCGTGGCCAGCTCCCTGGATGAGGCGCCCCTGACGGCGTTGGGCAGGGGAAGACGCGAGGCTGTCAGAGCTCCTGCTGCAGCGATCCCGGCTTTGAGGAAGTGTCGTCGTGAGATGTCTCGAGGCATGGTCTTCTCCGCGGTTCGTGGATGCTCTTGTTCAATCAGAGCCTGCCGGGCGGAAAAGGTTTCAGCCTCCCACGGGCGGGCGGGGTGGATCGGAGACCGCTGTTTACGGGCGAGGGGATGCTCCCCGGGCCACGCAATCGCGAAGGGCGGCCCTCAGGCGGACCTTCACGTCGCGGGGGACCGCTTCCCGCGGGCATCGCTTCATCACGTCCACGGTCTTTTTCAGCGACTCCACGCACGCGCGGCACTCCGGGCAGTCCTCGAGGTGCGCGCGGATCTCCTCGGAGGTCGCCTCGTCGAGCTCCCCGTCCAGGAACTCCGAGATGTGCTCCACATGTTTCATGCAGTCTTCATGCATGGGGAACGTCCTTTCGATAGCGTTCCGTGATTTTTTCTCTCAAGTAGAGACGGGCCCGGTGAAGCCTCGTCTTTACCGCCTGGGGGGTGATGTCCATGATGTCGGCGGTCTCCTCCGTGCTGAATTCTTCCACGTCCCGGAGGTTGAAGACCATCCGGTAGATGGGCGGAAGGGAGTGCACCGCCTCCTCGATCACCTCTTTGAGCTCGCTTCTGAGGAGGTTCACCGAGGGATCTTCGGTCCAGTCCGGGATGTCGTAGCGACCGGCCGCTCCTTCGCCCGGGACGAGATCCTCGAGGCTGAGCTCATAATCGGGCTCGCACTTCTTCTTCCTCCGCTTCCGAAAACAGGCGTTTGCCGCGATCTTGTAAAGCCAGTTCTTGAGGCGGGTCTCCTCCCGGAAATCCTTGAGGTAACGAAACGCGCTCAAAAGTGTGTCCTGGATGATGTCTTCGGCGTCCTCCCGCTGGCCGCACATGCGGAGGCCGAAGTTGTAAAGCCCTTCCTCGTACAGGTCCACGATCTCCTCCATGGCATCGGGAGATCCCTGCTTGAAACGCTCGATGAGCCGGTGTTCCTCGTCGGTGGTCGCGCGTTGACTCATTTATTGATCCGGTTTTTGTTGTGGGGGTTACAGTAATTCGCTGGTTTCCATCCAGAAAGGGTCTTTTTTGCCGATCTCCTCGTCTACCACACCTGCGCGCTCCATGCAACGCGCGCCCGACGGCCGTCCTGCCGGCGGTACGGGCGGCACCAAACTCTCCATGCACCAGGATCCAACAGGTCGGGAGAAACACGCCCGGTACCGGCGGGACCGGCGTGTATCGAGGACCGAACAGACCCGTCAGGCGTCTCGCACAGCCGCCTGTTCCGGCCTGAACGGGATGGAGAACTCGTACACCCCCGAGGCCATGACCGCCTTGGCGGGGTAGGGGGATCTCTCCAGGACCTTGATCATGGCCTTGTTGGAGGCCAGCACGTCGGCGGTGAACCCCTGGATCCCCCGCTCTTGGGCGATGCGGATCAGGTAGTGAAAGAGGAAGGTGGCGATGCCCTTTCCCTTGTACGCCTCGTCCACCACGAAAGCGACGTCGGCAAACGGGGTGTCTCCGGGGAGCACATACCGCCCCTCGGCCACGATCCGCCCCTCGCCCGGCTCCCCCACCAGGCCCACGATGGACATGGAGTTCCGGTAATCCACGTTCGCGTACTCCTGCATCTTCGTGTGAGGCATGGTCTTCACAGGCGAGAAGTAGCGGTAGTAGACCGATTCGTCGGAGAACCGGTAGAAGAGGCGCCGCATCTCGTCCACGTCCGACGGCCGGATGGGCCGGAACCGGACCTCCAGACCGTCCTTGAAGGTCTTCATACAGGAGAGCTCCTCGGGGTAGTGGTGCCCCTGCTCCGCGTGGTACACCTGGTCCGGATAGAGGATGTGCTCCGCCTTGGCCTTCCGAACCAGCTCGGCCCGGTCGTCGGGATGGGCGATGTCGATCAGCGCCAGGGCGCGTTCCCGGATGGTCCGCCCGGTCAGCGAGGCGATCCCGTACTCGGTCACCACCAGGTCCAGGGACTCCCGGGCGGAGAACTGGTTGGGGAAGTCCATGACGGACAGGAGGATGTTGGAGCCGCCCCGCGGGTTCCGGCTGGGAAGGCCGAAGATGGTCCGCCCGCCGGTCGAAAGGGCGGCGCCCTTGAAGAGCTCCTGGGCCTCCCCGGGTCCTGTCCCCACGTTTCCCCTGCCGTGCGGGAGGGCCACGCCGCCCGTGAGGTCGATCCTGCGTGCGGGGAGCACCACCATGAACCGGTCGTTTCTCCCCATGCGGGTGGGATCTCCCGCCACGTCGATGCCCTGAAACTCGAGCAGGGGGTTGCCGTCCAGCCACTTCATGAGCTCTTGGGTTCCCAGGGCGTAGGAGGCCACGGACTTGCCCTTGAAGTTGCGTTTCTTCCGGTTCGTGACGGCCCCGCTGCGCACGAGCTCCATGAGGGGGTCGGTGAAGAAGGGGGAGTGGATGCCCAGGTCCTTCTTGCGGGAAAGGTGCCGGGCCAGGGCGTCGAAGATGGGGCCCACGGAGAAGGCTATGCAGCTCCCGTCCTGGATGAGGGAGGCCACGTTGCGCCCGATCTTGTCGTGGACCTCGTCCACGGTCCAGCGGTCAAAGGTGATGGGGGGCTCCGAGCTCTCCACGAGGAGGTCGAACTCGCTTTCACGCACAAAGGTGTCCCCCATGGTGCGGGGGATCGTGGGGTTGATCTCCCCCACCACGAACGAGGCCTGGCTCATGGCCTGCCGGGCCACGTCCACGGCCGGCCCCAGGCTGGCATATCCGGACTCGTCGAAGGGCGTGATCTGCACGAAGGCCACGTCGATGTGGATGGTGCCCGACTCGATCAGCAGGGGGACGCGGGAGAACGGGCAGGGGATGAGATCCACGCGCCCTTCCCGAATGGCCTCGCTGGCGATCCAGCCGGAAAAGAAGGTTTTCAGGCGGTACTTCTCCGCCGTCTGGTCGGCGATGGAGATGGTCTCCCCCAGGCTCACGAGCTGGATGAGTTCCAGATCCCTCAGGTTGGGGGAGCTGGACTCGGTGAAGGCCCTGATCAGGCTCCGAGGCTCGGCCACGCCGGTTCCCAGGAAGATGCTCATGCCCGGACGGATCCCGGACAGGGCATGGTTGTGGGTCGTGATCTTGGCCTTCCACGCGGGCTCCGATGGCATGGCTGAGCTCCTTTACAGGCCTGGAGGGAGCGCCCGGTTCAGGTCAGGCGGTAACCCTCCGGAGCAGGGGCGCCGTCCAGGTAGACCCGGTTCTCGCCGTCCAGGGCGAAACGGCCCCGGGCGATCATCTCCACGGTGAGGGGGAAGATCTTCCAGTCGCCGATTTCCTTCAGGCGTTCCTGGTGCTCGTCCGCCACCTGGGCAAGGCGCTCCGGGTCGGCCTTGAGGGCGTCGAGGTCGTCCGGCAGACGCACGGGAACGGGGGCGGAGAGCAGGAGCAGCGGCCCGGTGTCCACGCCCCGGTCGGTCCAGAGGGTCGAGGAGCGCAGCTCGGTTTCCCCGGCGGCGATGGCGTCGAGCACGGCGTGATCGCCGACGTACCTGCGGGACCCGTCGGGGTTCTTGATGGAGAGATCCGCGGGGTGGACGTTGACGCACCCCTGGAGGGTGGTATAGCTCATGTACCCCCCCAGTGCGATGACATCGATCTCGAAGGCGCCGGTCAGGAGGGCGGGAACGCGGTCAAAGGCTTTTCGGGCGGCCAGCCCCTCCGGTGTGGCCGCCGTCCGCCGCAGCCCCCTGAGACGGTGGAAAGCCCGGATGTCGTAGCTGGCATAGGGAAGCCCGTGCTCCAGGGCGATGGCTTCCCCGCGGGAGCCCCCGTCCGAGCGGTCCGAGAAGATGAAGACCACCTCGAAGGGGGACGTCCCCTCCTTTTCCCCAAGGTTCTTTTCCAGCTCGACGAGCTTGACGATGTTGGTGCCGGAGCCGGACATGAACGCCGCAACGCGCATGGGACGGCCGGCCTTGACCGGGTCGAAGAGGGGGATGGGGTCCATATGGGGTTACTCCCGGTTCGTGGGCCGCGAGGGCCGTGTTCGGTGATGTGGGTTTGCTTCGAGTTCCGGTCGATTTCCACGCCGGCTCGTGCGGGTTGAATCGCAGCGGCGAAGCAGACGTCGTCCAACGATACCCCAAAACCCGGAAAAGTTCAAAGCCGTCGCAATGATAAATCGGGGACACCATGCTTATTTCAAGAGAATCATGAGCGGCGACGGAATGTCATGTCATGAAATAGTTTCCATCCGGAAAGGGTCTTTTTTCCAATCTCATCGTCGATGTTCCTCAACCCTTCACATCCTTGACAATTCCCGGGTCCCTTTCTATACAGGAAACAGGACATTCAGGGAAAAGGAGGCCCATGAAGCTCGAGCCGCGGTGCCGAGACAAGGTGATCCGTCTCGTGGAGAAGGGGGTGGACATCCCGAACCCGCTGTCCATCGACGTGGGGGATGAGGTGGACCCGGATCGAATCTCGGGCGACGGGGTTCGTATCGAGGCCGGCTGCCGCATCTTCGGCGCGGAGACGGCGATCTCTCCGGGCGTGCGACTCGGTGCCGAGGGGCCGGTCACCCTGGACAACTGCCAGCTCGGACCGGGCGTGGAGCTCAAGGGAGGGTATGCGAGGGAGGCGACCTTACTCGCAGGCGCATCCATGGGGCTCGGCGCGCACGTCCGTGAAGGATGCCTGCTGGAGGAGCAGGCGAGCGGTGCGCACTGCGTGGGGCTCAAGCAGACCATTCTCCTGCCCTTCGTCACCCTGGGAAGCCTCGTCAACTTCTGCGACTGTCTCATGGCCGGCGGCACGAGCCGGAGGAACCACAGCGAGGTGGGAAGCTCCTACATCCACTTCAACTTCACCCCCGACGGCGAGAAGACCACCCCGTCCCTGATCGGGGACGTGCCCCGGGGCGTGATGCTCAACCAGCGACCGGTTTTCCTGGGCGGACAGGGCGGCATGGTGGGGCCCCTGCGCGTCGAGTACGGCAACGTGATCGCGGCGGGGACCATCCTGAGACGGGACGTCCTGGAGCAGGACAGGCTCGTGGTGGGGGCGCCTCCACGGGGGGGCGTGCTCAACTTCGTTCCCCGGAAATACGCCGGGGTCCGGAGGATCGTGGAGAACAACATCCGGTACCTCGCCAACCTGGCCGCGCTGGAGCAGTGGTACGAACATGTGCGCCGCCCGTTTTTCAGGGATCAGGCGCTCGGCGATCTCGTCTACGGCGGGGCCCGAAAGCGGCTTCAAACGGCCACCGCCGAACGGGTCAAGCGGATGCGTGACATGGTCGGGAACATATACAGTGAGACCCGGAAGGACGACCGTAAGGACCGTTCCGCCCGCGGAAGACGGGAGTTCGTGGAGCGGTTCGATGAGATCGCCGGCCTGTTCGAGGACGGTCTCTCCACGACGGGATCGGAACGGGAGAGGGACGGCTTTCTCGCATTCCTGGACGACGGTGTGAAGGGCGGCCGCTCCTGCGTGGAGGCCGTCCAGTCGCTCCCGCGGAAGGGGTCCGAGGCCGGGACGAGCTGGCTCCGGGGGATCGTGGACGATCTTTGCGGGCAGGCGGCGTCCCTGGTGCCCGGGCTCAGTATCTTCTCCCGTCCGGACGCCTGAATTACTCGGGGGTACAGCGTGGGTCGACTGTTCGGAACAGACGGTATTCGCGGTGAGGCCAACCGTCCCCCCATGGACGGCCCCACCGGCTTCGCCCTCGGCCGGGCGCTGGTCAATGTCCTGGGCCGGAAAGCCGGCCGGACCAGGGTGGTGCTCGGAAAGGACACCCGGCTCTCCGGCGACATGCTGGAGGGCGCCGTGGCCTCGGGTGTCGCATCGGCCGGGGGCGATGTCCTGCAAGCCGGTGTGCTGCCCACCCCCGGCGTTGCCTTTCTCATCCGGGATACGGGGGCGGACGCCGGCGTCATGATCTCCGCCTCTCACAATCCTTTCCAGGACAACGGCTTCAAGGTCTTCTCCTCCCGCGGCACGAAGCTCTCGGACGAGGACGAGGAGGCCCTGGAATCGGTCGTCCTGAACGGTTCAACCGGGGGCACCCAGGTCGGGCCGGCGGATCTCGGACGGATCCTCCCCCTGGACGGGGCAAGGGAACGATACCAGTCCTTCCTGGTGGGGACGTTTCCCTCCGGGCTCACCCTGAAAGGCGTTCGAATCGTCCTGGACACGGCCAACGGGGCCACGTCCGAGACGGCCCCTCGGGTTTTCCACCAGCTCGGAGCGGAGGTGGAGGTGATTCACGACCGCCCCGACGGGACGAACATCAACGCGGGGTGCGGTTCCGAGGACACAGTGGATCTGGAGAGAAGGGTTCGGGAGACCCGCGCCCACGCGGGCCTGGCCTTCGACGGGGACGGGGACCGGCTCATCGCCGTGGACGAGACGGGCCGGCGCCTCACCGGCGACCAGATCCTGATGATTTTGGCGGGGGATCTCCAGGAGCGGGAGGCGCTGGCGGGCGGACTCCTGGTCACCACGGTCATGAGCAACCTGGGCCTGGTCGAGGCCTGCCGGAGCCTTGGGATTCGCCACCATGCCTCCAGGGTGGGGGACCGGTTCGTCCTGGAGGAGATGCGCCGCCTGGGCGCGGTGCTCGGGGGGGAGGACTCCGGGCACATGATCTTCCTGGAGCATCATACCACGGGAGACGGCATCCTGAGCGGAGTCCAGCTCCTGGCCTGCCTGGTCCGAAGAATGGCGCCGGTCTCCGAGATGGCCTCGATCATGAAGCTGTTTCCCCAGGCGCTCGTCAACGTGGAGGTGTCCCGCAAGCCCGACCTGTCCGGGGTTCCGGAGGTGGCATCCGTCATCCGGGAGGTGGAGGCGGAGCTGGGGGAGCGGGGCCGGGTCCTGGTCCGGTACTCGGGGACCCAGAACGTCTGCCGGGTCATGGTGGAGGGCCCCGGTCCCGAGGCTACCAGGGAGGCATGCGACCGGATCGCCCGCGCCGTGCAGAACGCCGTCGGCTGAGCCGGGCCGGGCCGCCGCTGTCAAAGCGATCGCCCCCTTTTGCCTTGACCCTCCCCCACTCTTTCCCTATAGTGACCACTCGATCCACCCATCCCGCAGGAAAGAAAGCCTCTTGTACACCCGATGCAGAAGCAGGGGAAAGGCGGCGTGTTCATTCAGCGCGGCGGGTTGATCGAACAACGGCAGCCAATGCCGGCGGTGCGGGGGGAGACGCAAAGAATCTCCTGGAGCGCCGTCGCGAAACAGGGAGGTTATTTATGGGAAAAGTAGGAATCATCGGGGTAGGACAAAGCGCTTTCGTCCGGGGTTATCCCGGCTCCATTCGGGAGCTGGCCTTCGAGGGGTTCAAGGACGCCATGCGGGACGCAGGAGCCAAGACCGAGGATATCGGAGCGTCCGTGATCTGCTCGGCGCCCGAGTACGACAAGCAGCGATCGCCCGCAGGCGTGTTCGCCGAGTACATGGGGCTCACCCCCCAGCCCACCTTCTACGTGGAAACGCTTTGCTCCTCGAGCAGCACGGGGTTGAAGCCCGCCTACAGCCTGATCGAGTCGGGGCTCCACGACTCGGTGGCGGTCATCGGCTTCCAGAAGATGAGCGAGATCAGCTCGGCCGAAAGCCAGGAACGTATGGGCCGGGGGGCGGACATTCAGTGGGAGAGCCCGTTCGGGACCATGATGCCCGCATACTACGCCATGTATGCGCGGAACCACATGGCCACCTATGGGACCACGCCCGAGGACCTCGCGCTGATCCGGTTGAAGTCCTCCACCTACGGACAGATCAACGACAAGGCCGTGTACCGCAAGGCCGTGACCGCGGAGATGTTCACCGACCCGGAGAGCCCCATGTCCGGCCCGGTGGCGAGCCCGCTTCGCGTGGGCGACTGCTGCGCCAATGCGGACGGCAGCTCCTGTATCATCGTGGCCGGCGAGGAGAAGGCCAGGGCCATGAGCGACAAGCCGGTCTGGATCCTCGGATTGGGCGCCGCTTCGACGAGCGTGAATCTGGCGGGAAGGGACGTGTTCAACGGCCTGACCGTGGGGATCGAGGCGGGCCGGCAGGCATACGAGATGGCCGGGGTTACTCCCAAGGAGATCGACGTGGCCGAGGTGCACGACTGCTTCACCATCGCGGAGATGATGGCGTACGAGAACCTGGGTTTTGCCAAACCCGGAGAGGGCAGGGACCTGATTCGCGGCAAGGAAACCTACAAGGAGGGTAGCATCCCGGTCAACGTGGACGGCGGGCTCCTCAGCAAGGGCCACCCTATCGGTGCCACCGGCGGCTCCCAGATCCGCACGATCGTGCTCCAGCTTCGCGGCGAGGCCGGCGATATGCAGGTGAAGAACCCGGAGATCGGCCTGGTGCACAACATCGGGGGCGTGGGCCTGTACGGAAACGTGACCATTCTCGGGAGGTAACCCATGGGCAAGAAAAAAGAGATCGACATTCGATTCAGTAAGTTCGGAACGGTCCCCTTCACCGCCACATCCAAGGTCAACGACTTCATCGACTACCTGGAAGACGGCAAGGTCATGGGGACCCGGTGCAATGACTGCGGCATGATGTTTTTTCCGCCCCGGGCGGACTGCTACAAATGCCTTGCCGGCAACATGGACTGGTTCGAGGTGGCCGGCAAGGGCAAGCTGGTCAGCTACAGCAAGCTGGAGTATGCACCACAGGGCTTCGGCGAGGACCTGCCGTACGCCATTGCGCTGCTAAACTACGGGGACTACAAGGTCTTCGGTCGTATCGCGGACAGCGTTCCGGAGGACGAGATCGAGGTGGGCATGGAGCTCGAGACCGTGGCGAACGAGTTGCCCAACGGTCAGCTCACCTATGTCTTCCAGAAACCCGCCTGACGGCTCCGGCCGCCCTCCCGGTTCGGAATCCGGGGGGGG
>JAIPEI010000009.1 GCA_021737245.1 Deltaproteobacteria bacterium
CCCGGATCCGACCACCCCCACAAGGGGCGCCCCCAGGGCCTGCTTCACATGGCGCACGAACTCCTTCAGGGCAAGCGGTTTGGCAAGTGCACCGATCCGTCCGATACCTTCTCCCCACTCCCCGTCGTCCGAACCCTCCAGCACGGACAGGTCCGTCAGCCCCAGGAGGCCGGCCAGCAGATCGTTGACGCCCCCCCTGGCGGCATCGAGGTTGGTGTGAGCGCACACCAATGCAATGCCGCCTCGAATCGCCTCGTGCAGAACGTCGCCCGGGTAGCTCGTCGGTTCAATAAAGGAAATCGGTTTGAAGATCAGGGGGTGGTGGGTGATCAGGAGGTGGGAATCTCTGCGGGACGCCTCTCGGACCGCATCCAGGGTGGGATCGAGGGCGATCAGGATGCGGCTTACCTGATCCTCCAGCCCCCCCACCTGGAGGCCGGGGTTGTCCCAGGGTTCGGCGAGCCGCGCCGGAGCAACCCCCTCGAGAATGTCCAAGATGTGTTTTAACTTGGAGCTCATCTTCACCTTAGCCGGGTTTCCATTCAGAAAGGGCCTTTTTTGCCAATCTCATCGTCGATCAGCGAGGTTCCTTGTTTGGAAACGCAGCCATGCCCAAAGTTCGTTTATATGGGCACCAGCCGGGGTTAAAAGAGCCCATTCGTGCCGCTGTGCTTCATCTTTTCCCATCCCAACGCATGCTCGGTTCAAAGGTCCGCGCTGTTTACCTGCTTCAGGACCTGTCGGATCCCCGGCCGGCACGCCACGTCAAATGGAAAGGGCGCACCTTGGGAGGTGCGCCCCGGCCGGGCTCGTAGCCGGCGAGATCATTGCTGCGGATCGTGATGTGTCCCCCCATGACCGGACATATGGTGTTGGTGGGCCCACCTGGATTCGAACCAGGGACCTACCGGTTATGAGCCGGTGGCTCTTCCAGCTGAGCTATAGGCCCCCTGTGCGAAGATCCCGCGTGCCTTGTACCGGGCTGTGCGCTTGCCGCGCGCAGACCGCACATTAAATGCAGAGAGGTCCCGGACTTGTCAAGAGAAAATACCCTAATACTCCTGGAACCCTTTCAGCTTCTTGGCGCGGCTGGGGTGGCGGAGCTTGCGAAGGGCCTTCGCCTCGATCTGGCGAATGCGCTCGCGGGTCACATTGAAGTCCCGGCCGACCTCCTCGAGCGTGTGATCGGATTTTTCTCCAATGCCGAACCGCATCCGCAGCACCTTTTCCTCCCGGGGCGTCAGGGTGGTCAGGACCTTCCGCGTCTGCTCGCCGAGGTTGTGATTGGCCACGGCATCCGAAGGGGATGTGATCTTCTTGTCCTCGATGAAGTCGCCCAGGTGGCTGTCCTCCTCCTCCCCGATCGGGGTCTCCAGGGAGATGGGCTCCTTTGCGATCTTGAGGACCTTCCGGACTTTTTCCAGAGGGAACTCCATTTTCTCGGCGATCTCCTCCGGGGTGGGTTCCCGGCCATGCTCCTGCACCAGGTACCTGGACGTTCGAATCAGCTTGTTGATGGTCTCGATCATGTGCACCGGGATCCGGATGGTCCTGGCCTGGTCCGCGATGGCGCGGGTGATGGCCTGGCGGATCCACCATGTGGCGTAGGTGCTGAACTTGTACCCGCGCTGGTACTCGAACTTGTCCACCGCCTTCATCAGCCCGATATTCCCCTCCTGGATCAGGTCCAGGAACTGAAGCCCGCGGTTCGTATATTTTTTGGCGATGCTCACCACGAGCCTCAAGTTGGCTTCGATCAGCTCGCTCTTGGCCTCTTTTGACTTCTTGAGGCATTCCTCGACCTTTCGAAGGGTCTCCTTGAGCTCCCTCGGCTTCATGTTGGTCTTGACTTTGACCTCTTCAATGACCTTCTGGGAGTGCTCGATCCTGAGTTTCATTTCGAGCAGCTCGTCCTTGCGAAGCTTCAGCGGGGTCACCTTCTGGGAATCTTTGGCCGTCTTCGGAATCTGCCGAGTGCATTTCTTGATGTAGGAAACCGGCTTCCCCCCGGCCGTGAGCATGCATTCCTCGATCTCCCTTTCCGCTTCCTCGATGGCGGCCACGGTTTCCCGCAGCTTTTCCACCATGTGGTCGAGCTGCCGCTTCTCGAGCTTGAAGGAGTTGATGAGCTCGACGATCCGCTTGTGGCTGGCCTCGAGTTGGGCGGTCAGCTTCTTCTTCCTCGCAGCCGTACACTTCTTCTTCTGGACCTCCTGCTTCAGGGAGCCGCACTCTTCATAATGGGTCTCGATCTCATCGATCAGCTGGATGATGGATTCACGCCTTTCCCCGGCTTGAGCGTGGGTGTCCTCGTCTTCCAGATCGTTGATCACGTCCTTGATCTTGATCTCGCCCCGTTTCAGGCACCTTCCGAGATTGATGATGTACTCGATCCCGATACGGCACTTCAGAAACGCATTCAGCGCTTCCAGCTCGCCCGCTTCGATCCTCTTGGCGATCTCCACCTCGCCTTCCCGTGTCAGCAGGGAGATGCACCCCATCTCCTTGAGGTACATCTTGACCGGGTCGGACACCTTGCCGGCGCCCTC
This sequence comes from Deltaproteobacteria bacterium, assembly GCA_021737245.1. Taxonomy (GTDB): domain Bacteria; phylum Desulfobacterota; class DSM-4660; order Desulfatiglandales; family HGW-15; genus JAIPEI01. The sequence continues at coordinate 2,550 of JAIPEI010000009.1, forward strand.
GGCGGCATCGGCCCTGAAAGAATCCTTTTCCGCGGATTTGTCTTCTTTTTTCTTAATTTTTTTGTTATTTTCGATCTTTTGTTTGGCTGCTTCATCGATGACCATGATGTCCAGTTCCTCAAACATCATCATGAGGTCGTCGATATATTCGGAAGACGTAATCTCGTCGGAAAGGTCGTCGTTGAGCTCCTCGTATGTGATGTAGCCCTTGTCTTTGCCGATGTCGATCAGCCTTTTCAGGTTCACCATATCGGAACTGCTGCTCATTCCCTTTCCCTCCTGATGGCATCTTGTTGATGGTGCCTTCGTACCGGGTGATTCGAAGGCGGTAACTAACATAATCACGAAAACCGGAAAGTGCACGAGTCTTTCAGGGACGACTCAGCCTCTCCCACTTGCGGTGCAGCAACTTGTTGGCCCGCTCCAGGTCTCCCTGCCGGGCTGCATCGGACATGGCGTGTTCGGACTTCATCCGGATCTTGGCCAGGAAATCGTCCACAGCCTGATCCACGGCATCCTCCGGAATGATCGGTGCGGACACCATGATTTCGCTGAGGAGGGTCCCGGCTGCTTCGTCCCCGTCAAGGGCCTCGGCAATGTCCGCCGGAACGATCTCTCGTTCCTCGGACACGAGCCGTGCAGCCGCGCTGAACACCGAGCGGGCCGCCTCGTGGGTAATGAGCGCCTCCCACCCGGATTCCAGGATCCTTCCCACGGATCCGGGGTAGTGGACCAGGAGGTGGAGGAGGTACACCTCGTCGATGCCGGGCCGGGAAGGGGCTTCCCTCTCCTTTTCGGAAGCCCGGCCCGCCTTCGAAGACGCCCCCTTCAGCTCATAGAGGATCGTGGCCTCCGGGATGGCGGTTCGCTCGGCCAGGCGGCGGACATAGAGCGCACTGAGGGCCCTGTCCCCGAGTCCTGCGAGGACGCGCAGAATGTCCCTGAGCGCACGCACCCGCGCCTCTGCCCCCTCACCGGCGGACTCGAGGCTGACGTCGATGAAGAAGTCGAACATGGGAGCGGCCCCATCGAGCGCTTCCGTGAACTGCTCCAAACCGCGCGAGCGGACAAAGCTGTCCGGGTCCTCGCCTTCCGGAAGGATGAGCACGCGGGATGTCACGCCCTCCGCCAGAAAAAAGGGCAGGCTCTTGAGGGCGGCCGTCTTTCCGGCCTCGTCCGAGTCGAACACCACGATCACCTCTTCAGCGTACCCTTTGAGGCGGCGGATGTGATCCCGGGTCAGCGCGGTTCCCAGGGTGGCAACGGCCTGGGGGAACCCCTGCGTGTGAAGGGCCAGAACGTCCGTGTATCCCCCGACCACGACCGCCCGCCGCGACCGGCGAATGGCCGGGCCGGCCGTGTGGAGCCCGTAGAGGATCTCGCCCTTTCGAAAGACGGGCGTCTCGGGCGTGTTCAGATACTTGGGCAGGCTGTCGTCGAGGACCCTGGCTCCGAACCCTGCGATGCGCCCCGTCGGCGTGTAGATCGGGAACACCACGCGGCCCCGGAACCGGTCGTACCAGCCTCCCTGTTTTCTCCGGATGACCAGGCCGGCTCCAACGGCCTTCTCCATGTCGACATTTCGATTCCGCAGGTAACGGCTCAATCCATCCCACCGGTCCGGGGCGAATCCGAGTGTAAAATCGGACACGGTCTGTTCGTCGATGCCCCGATCTCCGAAGTAGCTTCTCCCCGGGCCGCCCGACTTGGAATCCGTCAGGACCTGATGGTAGAAGTCGGCTGCCAATCTATTTAACTTAAACAGGATATCCCGGAGTTCAAGGCGTTTTGCCTCGGCCGGGTCCCGTTTCGGCTCCGGGAGAGGTATCTGATATCTGGAGGCCAGGTCGCGGAGGGCTTGAGGGAACGAAACATTGTGGTAGTCCATCCAGAAAGCGAACACGTCGCCGCCCTTTTTGCAGCCGAAGCAGTGGAACATCTGCTTGGACGGGCTCACCGTGAAGGACGGGTCCTTTTCCGAGTGAAAGGGGCAGAGCCCGTGGTAGTTCTGGCCCGCTTTTTTCAACTGGACGAACTGACCGATGACCTCCACGATGTTTGCGGCCAGCTTGACCTCTTCCTTGGCGGAGTCGGAGAATTCCATGGACAGTTCCTCACCCCCACCGGCCCCGAGTCCCACCCCATATCCTTTTCTTCGTGTCCATGCGGATTGGGAAGGCCTCAGCAAAATGTCAAACTTTTAGTATAGAAATTTGATTTCGAATGTCAATGGCTATTTTGCATTTGTTGAGGGTGCGGAGGCGAGTCGAACGGCTTCCGGAAGATCCAGCGTTCCCTGATACAGGGCCCTTCCTGTGATCATGCCCATGACCCCGTCCGGTTCCAGGCGGCTGACTGCGCGCACATCTTCGATCCCGGAGATCCCACCGGAGGCGATGACCGGGATGTGAACGGCGCGGGCGAGGGCGAGGGTGGCCTCCAGGTTGGGGCCGGTGCTCATGCCGTCCCGATGGATGTCCGTGTAAATGATGGCGAAAAGGCCCAGGTTCTCACAGCGCCGGGCAATCTCCAGGGGCGTCAACGGGGTCTCTTCCGTCCAGCCCTGAACCGCCACGCGTTCTCCACGTGCATCGAGCCCCAGAATGATTCGGTTCGGAAAGGTCCTGCAGGCGCTCTCCAGGAAACCGGGGTCCCGGATGGCCGAGGTGCCCAGAATGACCTGCTCCACCCCCAGGTCGAGGTAGGATTCAACCGCGCCCAGGCTCCGGATGCCGCCCCCCACTTGGACGGGAAGGGAAACGGCGTCCACAATGCGATGCACCACCTCGCGGTTGACCGGACGGCCCTGAACGGCTCCGTCCAGGTCGACCACGTGGAGCCGCCCCGCGCCCTGGGTCGCCCACTGCCTTGCCATGGCGGCCGGGTCGTCCGAGTAGACCGTCTCCCGGGTCATTTCACCCTGCTTCAGCCTGACGCAGCGCCCTCCTCGGAGATCGATGGCCGGGATGACGATCAAGACCGGTCCCCCTTGTCGGTGCGGGGTTTCCCGTCGAGCCTCCGGAGAAGCCTTCCGAGCCCCATCTCGGCCAGCTGCTCCGCGGTCATCCACTTGCCTCCCCCCTCGATGAAGGTGTCCATGTCGAGGAGGTTTTCACTGAGGGATCTTTGGGTCATGTCAAACTGACCCTTCCAGAGCAGGGAGCCGTCTTCCGGACGGATCAGGTAGAGATCGAACGCCACAGAAGCCGGCGTCTTGACGGCGTAATCCGTTCCAACCCTCTCCCGCCACCGGTACACGTACCCTGCGAGGACGGCATCGGCGGAAAAGGCCTTTCCGATCCTTTCCAGGACCTCCATCTCGCTCATGGTGGAATGGCTCGAGACGAGGCTCGAGTAAACACCCCGAGCCTGGTCCGGCGACACCAGGTCGTATCGGTCGGCTCTGGAGACCCGCTGGAACAGCCGATCCGTCATCATCTCGATGGGCGCCCCGGGAACGGGCTCGGCGGTGAAGGCGTCCCCCGAAATGGGGCTGCGGATCACCTCCGGTGATGTGCCTCTCTCGAGGGCCGAGCGAAAGCCGAACACAACGAGCCTGTCCAGGTTGCCCGGAAAAGGATGGGGACGGGCCTGGCGTGCTCTGTCCGCCGCGCAGGCCAGGGACAGGCAGGCGATCATCAAAGGTAAGACAAACAACAACCGTTCGAATGGCCTCAGAGAGGTCTGTCCAGCCTGGCGCATGAGTCGGTCTCTCCCGAATCGTCTGCCTGCCGCGATCGCCGGGTCCGAGCTTGTCAACCGGCAGGCCTTCCTGCCTTCACCCGGCGTTCGGGTTGGATTTGACGGTGGATTCATCCTGGTCCGCCGGCCCGTTTACAACGTTCCCTTTGTGGACAAGGGGGTGCCTTTCAGCCGGTCGTCTGCTCTGGTGGCCTCGTCGAGAGCGCGGCCCAAGGCCTTGAAAACGGATTCAGCGATGTGGTGTGCGTCGTTTCCTCGGAGCAGGTCGATGTGCGCGGTGATTCCAGCGTGCGTCGTGATCCCCCTGGCGAACTCACGAATCAGGCCGACATCGAACGTGCCTGCCTGGCGGGCGCCGGTTTCGACCCGATAGGCCAGGAAAGGCCGATTGGATATGTCGATGACGACCCTGGACAGGGCATCGTCCATGGGGACGAGCGCGACGCCGTATCGCCGGATACCACCCTTGTTCTTCAAGGCCTGTCCCAGTGCCGATCCCAGGCAGATTCCGAGGTCTTCCACCGTGTGGTGGTCGTCGACTTCCGTGTCACCTCGGGCCCGGATATCCAGATCGAAGAACCCGTGGGCGGCCAGGAGCTGGAGCATGTGATCCATAAAGGGAACCCCCGTGTTGATGCTGGAATCCCCTTTTCCGTCCAGTTTCAGCGTGAGACGGATGTCCGTTTCCCGGGTCTTTCTTTCAACGGTCGCCGTGCGCTCCATGGTTCGGCACTCCGAGGAAAGTGAGGAATGGCTGGTGAAGCGGCGTCGGGTGGATGAGGGAAAACTGGTGGAGATGATGGGATTCGAACCCACGACCTGTACGTTGCGAACGTACCGCTCTCCCAACTGAGCTACATCCCCACGGCGGAGCCAGCGTTCGATACCGTATTGAACATATGAATTTATCCATCCGCTCTTCGAAAAGCAAGTGAAAATTTCCAGCGAGTGCCCATATAAACGAACCTTGGGCATTGCTGCGTTTCCAGGAACCTCGCTGATCGACGATGGGATTGGCAAAAAAGACCCTTCTGGATGGAAACTAGCGAAAAAGCCAGAACGGGGACAGAAAAATGATCAGGTTGCCGAACACGTGGAGCAGGATGGGCGCCAGGACGGTCTTCTCCTTTTCATAACCCGCGCAGAAGACAAGGCTTCCGAAAAACGGCGCCAGGAACTGCCCGCCGAAGGGGAGATGGAGAGCGGCGAACCCGCCCGAGACCGCGCCCGCGGCGGAAAGGGCGGACAGGCGAAGGCGGAGGAACCGGTAGATCAGCCCCCGGAACACGAGCTCTTCGGCGACAGGTGAAGCGATCGAGGTGGTGAAAAGAAAGAGAGCCCAGCCGGGGGCCGGCGGGGTCGCGCGGCGGGGAAGGCCGAAGACGGGCAGGCGGAGCAGGTGAAACCAGGCAAGGAGAGCCGCCATGCCGATTGCGGAAGCCGCAAAGGCGAGGACGACGGACTTGACCAGGGCCGGTCGGTTCTGCGGACCCTGAAATGACCAGGGGCCCAGGAAAAAAAGGAGCATGGCCTCGGCCGACCTCGCGATTCCGAGGAGAAGGAACGGATCCATGGGCACGACCGGCCGGGAGACCCAGGCCGCAGCCTCCATCAGGAGAACGGCCGCGATCAGGGTCCCGCCCTGTTTCACATTCGGTGCGGGATCGTGCCAGACCTCAGAAACGCGGAAAAGAGGATGCATTTCACGTACCAGTTGGGATCCTTGATCAGCAGGGGGAGCAGATGTTCGAAACTGTTCTTCCCGAGAAGACGGTAGAGGGAGAGCCCTGCGGCATATCGTACGTTGGGGGAGGGATCCTCGAGCAGGCTTATGAGTCTTCGCTCGTGCGCGGAATCCATGGGAGCATATGCCAGGAGCTTGGCTCCCCAGTAGCGGAGGGCCGTGGAATCGGACCGGGTGAACTGTCGGATCGCCGGAACGAGCTCCGCGGGGACGTCGCGCCGCTCGTAGAGGTCGTAAGCCAAACCCAGGGCGGAATCGAGGTCCGCGGGGACCTTGCCGTCCGTTGCAGCGGTTCGGGATGCGCCGACGAAACTGACGGCGCCGATGCCGATCACCAGGCCGATGCCGATCGAAAGGCTCATCACCAGAAAGGGCTTGCGGCGCTTCGTGATCATCCTGAGGGCGAAAAAAGGCAGCATGAGCAGGCCGGCCGGAAAGGCATACAGAGAGATCCGGTTCAGGGTTTTGAACCCGTTCATGCTGAAGAGCGATTGGGCGGCCTCGCGGATCGCCTCCTCGCTCACCTCGGGCAGGGGCTTCCGGTCCCCATACCGGTTCACCATCTCGTGGCCGTTGTCTCGTCGCTCCACGCGGTGGTCTGCGTTCCGTTTGACGGAAGGGTTCCCGCTCAGGACGAGGCCCCTGCCCAGGTGATGGAAGGGGGACTTGAATCCCTCCTGGAAGACGAGACCTTCGTAGATCCCCGACGCCGGCGAGATCACGGCGGCGGCAAGTGGGGAGTAGGTGTAGTAGTAGGACACCACCTGATTTCCGATCCGCGAATCGAACAAAAGACGGTCCCGGGTCTTGATGAAGAAGTTTTCCCCGGCCGCCAGGACCAGGGAGGAGGAGAGCACCGCACCCACAAAAAGGATGACGGCCACATCCGACCAGGATGCGTGGATGCGCACGTTCAGTGTAATGAAGAAAAATGCGCCGAACGAGAGCGCGGTGACAAAGGGGAAAGAGAGGGCGATCCGGTCCGTGTGGGTGAATGCGACGAGTCCTGCGATCACGAGAAGAAAAAAGGCCGCCCTGTGCCACGGTCTCTTCAGGCACAGGGAAAAGAGCTGCACAACGGCGAGGATCAGCCCCAGGAGGATCAGATAGAAGAAGGCGCTCTTGAGCACGAAGAAGGGGCCCAGGTCGTTCAGATACGCTGTCCCGGGGACCGCCAGGAACTTGAGGGACTCCAGGGCCTCCTGCCGCTCGATCAGGACCTGGAGCTCCTTCCGCACGAGGTTGAAAAAGTAGGCCCCGTAAAGACCGAGGGTCAGGAGAAGACCGAGGAGGACGGAGAGGATGGAATCGCGCTTTTTCATGCTCGAACCCGTCAAACCTGGGTGACCCGCAAGACCTCCTCCGGCGTGCTGATTCCCCGGATGACCTTGTCGGCCCCTTCCTGGCGCAGGGTGCGCATGCCTTCTGCAACGGCCACCTGCTTGAGGGCATTGGAATCGGAGGTGGTCAGGATCACCTGCTTGATCTTTTCGCTGATCTTCATGATCTCGAACACGCCCAGTCTGCCCAGGTAACCGGTGTCGAGGCACTTTTCGCACCCTTTGCCTTCATTGAGTGCCGTCCGGTCCAGGTCCGCCTCGCTGACGGAGAGCTCCTTCATCACGTCGGCGCTCATGTCCACGGGTTGCTTGCAGTAGGGGCAGATGGTCCGGATCAGACGCTGCGCCACGATGGCCAGTACCGACGAGGTGATGAGAAAAGGCTCGATGCCCATGTCGATGAGCCGTGTCACGGCGGAGGCCGCGTCGTTCGTGTGCAGGGTCGAAAAGACCAGGTGGCCGGTGAGTGCGGCCTGGATGGCGATCTCGGCCGTCTCCAGGTCCCGGATCTCTCCCACCAGGATCACGTCGGGGTCCTGCCGGACAATGGTCCGCAGTCCGTTAGCAAACGTGAGCCCCACCTTGCGGTTGACCGGGACCTGTCCGATTCCGGGAATCTGGTACTCGACCGGATCCTCGATGGTGATCACGTTTTTCTCCGGGGTGTTGATCTCGGAGAGCGCGGCGTAGAGCGTCGTTGTCTTCCCGCTTCCCGTGGGCCCGGTCACGAGAATGATGCCGTGTGAAAGGGTGATCAGGCTGCGGATCCGGGCCAGCTGGTTTTCCGGGATGCCGAGCTCGTGGAGCTCGAACAGGCGGGAGCTCTTGTCCAGGAGACGCAGGACCGCCCGCTCTCCGTAGACCGTGGGCAGGGTAGAGACACGGATGTCGATGTTCTTGTCGCCCACGCGGATCTCGATCCGCCCGTCCTGGGGGACTCGCTTCTCGGCGATGTTGAGGCCGGACATGACCTTGATGCGGGAGATGATCGCAGGATGGAGCCGCTTGGGCGGGGCGAACATCGGATAGAGGAGCCCGTCGATGCGAAACCGGACCGCCAGCTCCTGCTGGTAGGGCTCGATGTGGATGTCGCTGGCCCGGTTCTTGACCGCCTTGGAGAACATGAGGTTGACGAACTTGATCACCGGCGCTTCGGAGGTGTCCTCGAGGAGGTCGGTGGTTTCCTCGATCTCTGCGAAGATCTTCTCGCTTTCATCCTCGTCGATGTCCTTGAACACCTGCTCGGCCGTGTGGGGGCCCTCTTCAAAGGTCAGGTTCACGGCCTTGATGATCTCGGTTTCCGGTGCGAGGACGGTTTCCACGAACCCCAGGTTCATGCTCCGGGTGATGTGGTCGATGGTCTCATAGTCAAAGGGATCGTTGACCGCAATGACGGGGGGGAGATCCCCGTTCCCGAGAGGCACGGCCTTCCGCTGCTTCAGAAAGGAGACGCTCAACCTGGCGGAGAGCTCCGGGGCGATCATGGAGGAAGGGATCCGATCCAGCACCCGGAGCCCCAGGAGCGCGGCAAACGCCTTTAAAAGGGTTTCCTCGTCCAGAATGGCTTCGGCCTTGATGCGTGCGGAGAGCGACTCCTCACCTGCGACATCCAGCGTCTGGATTGCGCGGATGCGTTCGGCTTCCACACCGAGGTCGTTTTGCAGAATGTCGGTCAGCTCGGTAATCATAAGGTCATCTCAGATAAGGGGACGTACTTAAATAATTCAATAACTCATCATCCGTATAGTTATAGAAACCAGGGCAAGATCCTGGATGACCATCAAGAACAAAACGTCTCTCTGGGAAACCGAGTTATTGAATTATTTAAGTACATCCCCTGTGTTTTCTAGTCCTCGGGGGTCGGGGTCGGGGCCGGTTCCTGCTCCGGGGCCGTTTTGTTCTTGTTGAACCAGGGCTGCTCCCCGCTCACGGTTCCCTCGAATCGGGAGGACTCGTCGTCCATGTGCTTCTTTTTCTCGATGCTGAGGGCGTCCGCTTCGCCTTTGCTTTCGATCACCCGGGGGCTGATGAAGACGAGCAGGTTGGTCCGGTTGTCGTTGACCGAGATGCTCTTGAACCCCCAGCCGGCGAACGGCATGCCGCCCAGACAGGGCACCTGCCCCTTGGAAAAATCGCGCTGCGACTCGATGAGCCCGCCGATCACCACGATGTGACCGTTGAACACCTCAACCGTGGTGGTAATGGCCCGCTTCCGCGTGATGGGCTGGGTCTCGGTGACCGACCCGCTGATGCGGTTCACCTCCTGGTTGATCTCGAGGCGGATCTTGCCCTGCTGGTTGATGTGGGGGGTGATCTCGAGAATGATGCCCACGTCCCGGTAGTCGATGTTCTGAGAGGTGCCTCCGCCCTCGAGCACGGTCTCGGTGGTCTGAAACGGGCGGTTCTCCGAGATGTTGATGTTGGCGGTCTGGTTGTTCAGGGTCAGGAGCTGGGGCCTGGAGAGGACGTTCACTGTGTCCAGGCTCTCCACGGCCCGGATCAGCACACCCAGAGAGGGGAACACAAAGTCCCCGATGGAGACGCTCTCTCCGAGCATGCCCAGGGAAAAACCGGAGCCCAGGGCTACGGCGCCTGATCCGGCGCTCAGCAGGCTGTCCAGGGCTCCGCTGTTCTCGCTCCCGCCGAGCACGCCCACGCGGGCCTCGCTCGAAAAGGGGTGGCCCACGTCCTCCAGGGCCGACCACTCGGACCCGAACCGGAACTCCTCGTTCGGCGAGACCTCCATGATCAGGGCCTCGAGGAACACCTGCTTTCTCGGGATGTCCAGCTTGCGAATCATCTCCTCGATGGCATTGTAGTCGTCCGGCTTGGCGTAAACCACCAGGCTGTTGGTGCTCTTGTCCGCGGTGATGGAGATCTCTTTTCCCAGCGCCGTGAACGTGCCGCCCGTCACGGTGCCGCCGGCCTCGGTCCGCCGCCCCTCCTCGTCCGGCGGCCGGGCCGGCTCGGCGGCCGCAGTCCGGGAGCCGGCGACCTGGGTCTGGGTCAGGATCTGGACCATCTCCTCGGCGTCCGCGTTCTCCCGGTAGTACACATTCAGCAGGTTCTTGCCTTCGGGTGTGGGCCGGTCCATCTTGGCGAGCACGCTTCGAATCTCCATGGCCACCTCGGGCGGGGCTACGGAGATCATGGCATTCACGCGTTCCAGGGGGATCAGCTTGAAAAACTTCTGCTGCATTCCCTTGCGGTCTTTCCCGTAACGGGCCTCCAGGACCTCGGTGATCTGGCTCGAGACCGTGGAAGGGGCGGAGTACTTGAGCTCCAATCGCTCCACGATCATGTCAGACAGGTCCACGTCGATTTCATCGAGGAGCTTGTCCACCTTTTTGATGTTGCTCTTGTAGTCCGTGATGATGAGGAGATCGTTGTTCGGTGAGACCAGGATGGTCGCTATCCTGGAGAGGAGCGGCTTGACCAGGGCCTGCAGAGCCGTGGCCTCCAGATACTTGAGAGGGACGATCTGGGTGATGAACTGATCCTCGGCTTCCAGGACCTTCCTCGTGTGGATGGGCAGCTCGTATCCCGTCATGTTCTGGGCCGGCACCACCTTGGTCACCTCGCCCGATTCCACCAGGGCGAACCCGTTCACCGCCAGAACGGACTTGAAGACATCGTATGCCTGCCGGGTGGTGAGCTTCTTCGGCGAGATCACGGTCACCTTGCCCCGGACGTTGTTGTCGATGATGAAGTTCCTGCCGGTGAGCTCGCTGATCACCCGGATGAACAGCCGAATGTCCACGTCGTCGAAGTCGAGCGCGACCTCCTTGACCTCCTGCTGGGCCGCGGCCTGAGAAGGCAGCCATGCCGGCAACCAACATGTGAACAGGAACAGGAGAAGAGGCAGAAAGGGCGTCGCTGCTTTCTTCATGATTACCTCACCTTGAAGTTTAGGGTTGTGGGCTGACCGTTTCGAACGAGCCCGATGCCGAAGAAGCTGCTGTCCTTGAGCGTGTTGTAGAGGCGCATGACATCTTCCGCCGTGCGGATTTCCTGACCGTTCACGCTGCGGATAATGTCCCCTTCCTTGAATCCCATGGTCTTGAGGATGCTGTCGCTCTTGATGTTGCTCACCTGGAAGCCGGCCGGCTTGCCGTCCTCGAAGTGAGGCTTCACGCGCACGGTGGACATGATCTGGGCGATGTTGTTGACGCTTTGGGCGACGAAGTCCTTGCTGATCTTGTAGGTCTCCACGCCTCCCGGGCTTTCGGCCGCGCCCCCCTCGATGGACCGGTCCTCCGCCCGAATCTTCTCGATTCCCATGATCAGCCGTTCGTTCTTGCCGTTGATGTTCAGCACCACCTGGTTCCTGAGAATCATGACGACCTCGGCGTTGCGAAGCTTCTCCCCGACGGTGTATTTGTCCTGCTTGCCGCTCTGGTTGTCCATGATGACGGCCCAGGATTTGTCTCCTTCGTGAATGATCGTCCCGATCAATGTGCAGTTCAGCGTGGTGAGGGCGAGCTGATCGATCTGGGCCATGAGCTTCTGCCGGCGGTCCAGCTCATCCTCCTGGACCTTGACGGAGAAGAGGTTTCTTTCCCACACGGCCCGGTAGAAGTCCAGGGGGTGGTCGGTTCTGGGACCGGCATCAATGGATGCGGCCTCTTCCACGAACGGCGGCGCCAGGCGGGCCGTAGTCCAGTTCGTGTAGAACACGACGAGGGTACTGATCAGATAGACCCCCAGCGTCACGGTGATGAACTGCCCGAGATAGCGGACCTTGCCGGATTGGGCGATGGCTGCGAAATCCATGCTCACCCCTTGATTCTGGCTATGGACGGGCTCTGAAGGGTTCCGCGGACGCGCACGCGAACCGATTGATCCCCCTTGAGCACCTTTTGAAGAAAGCGGCTCAGAAAGGCGTTCTCCAGGACCATCGGCCCGGGCGTCAGCTCTCCCTGGAGCCGGAGTCGACTGCGGGGCAATGCTTCGCGGAGCACGAGGTCGCCCTGGAAATGACCGGAAAACGCAGGCCCCTTCATCTCGGCACGGGAAACGTCCAGGGTGCCCTTCTCGAGCGTAAAGGACATGACCAGCGATTCGAATGGAATCTCCTCCAGCCCGGGAAGGCCCAGGTTGGCCTCCAAGGCTCCGTTGTCGATCTGAAGCGATCCTTTCCCTTCAGCCCCGGCCGGAGCTTCCAGATTTCCTCGAAGATCCAGCTCGGCCGACATTCTGCCCTCGAGCTTGCGGTCCAGAAACGCACCGATGGCGGGGAACCGCTCGAGGGCGAACTCCTCGGTGTGAAGCTGGAGATAGCCGTCGCGAAGACCGTTTCCGGGAGACATTCCGATCCTGCCCTGAACCGCCCCGCCCGGAGACTTCCCCTGGAATCGGATCGGAAGATAGCCCCTGAGGAGACCGCTGTAGTCCGGACGCACCTGCAACAAATCCAGCAGACCCCTCAGGTCGGTCTTGCCCGCGGCCACACGGAACCGAACGCCTCTCAAAACGACCCTGTCAGGAAATGCCGGGTTGCACGCTTCCATATGGAGCGCGATCCGGCCGTCGGACGCCTCCAACACCTTCGCCGCAAGCAGCTTCTCGAGCGGCATCCTGGCGAATGTCAGTGTCACGAAGAGCACAACTCCGTAAACGGCCAGAAGACCTATAAAGGCGGATTTCCGTTTCAACAGGCTGTCCCGGCATGCATGGTTGTGGACAATATCAAGATGGTTTTTCCTTTCACTTCATTCGTGCCACTGCGGGCTGGAGCACGATGTCCAGGTAGTCCCCTTCCTTGCGGGCGGAAAGGCGTTTGACATAAACCCCATTGCCGGAAGAACGGATAAGGTACAGGAGCTCGGTCAGCTCCTTCACGGTGACACCGGCCAGCTTGACCTCCACCCAGTCTTCCTTTCTCATGGCGTCGAGATCCATGGAACCGGGCCGCATGTAGTCCACCCGGTCCATGAGTCCGCTGCCCGCGGCCAGGGATTCCAGGAGGGAAAACAGGTTGAAGTCAGCGGCCGCATCCGGGTTTCCGGAACGGTTCGCAGCGAGACGCTCGTACCGGGCCACGATCCGCTTCAGCTCGGACAGCTCGGCCTCCTGGGTCCGAACGGATGCCTCGAGCCGTTCACACGAGGCGTGAAGCGGTTGAAACACGAGCTGAAAGAGCAACAAGGCCCCGAGAACCAGAACGCCGATGATCAGGGCCGCTCGATCCCTGCGGCCCAGGGATCGAAATCTATCCTGCAAGCCGGATCGAAAGTTTGAACTCCACATCCTGCCCCTCTTCTCTATGCCTGGCATTGCTGATGGCCGCCTCGGAGATTTCTCTGGATCCCGCCAGAAGCTCCTGGACGGTGTTGACGGTCTTGAAGGAGTCCGTACGCGCGTAGATCTCGATTTTCCCCGATTCCCAGAAAAGGCTCACGATTTGAAAGGGAACGTTCTCCGGAATGGTGACGCTGATGCTGCGCAGCGCTGAGATCAGGGAAACGCTGCCCAGGGGGTTGCCGCCGGCGAGGGCCGACTGCTCGACCTCCAGCAGGTTTCTTGCCTGCTTGACCTCGTCCACGACCCGATTGACCTGAGGAAATGCGGCGGTAAACGTGCTATGAATTTCCGATTTCAAAAACTCCTGTCGCCCCCGAAGCGCGACGAGATCCAGGACGTAGGACAGGGCCAGGAGCAAAAGGAAGGCCCCGGCAAACCCCCACCCCCAACGGACGATGCGCTTGGATGAAAGGGCGGTCGTTTCCTCCCGGACAAACCCCTCCTTGAGAAAGTTGAGGAAGCCGTTTTTCCGTTTCCAGAAGGCCGAACCAATCAGAGAAGCGAACAGATTGACATCCGTGGAGCCGGGTGCTTCCTCCAGGGGAATGCCGTAGTCGTTCAGGGATCTGAGAGTGACCTCGGTTCGTACCCGACGCTGAAGGGCGGCGAGGGATGCCTCGTGCAGGATCAGGGTCCCGGTGACATACACCCGGTTGAGCTCGAGGCCGATCCTCGTGTTGAAGGAGTGGAGGGTGCGCTTGATCTCCGCGCTGAGCCGGGCGAGGCCGCCGGTATCCTCAGCCCCTGGTTCCCCTTCCACGTCGCGTGCTCCGATGGGGATTTTCCGAAGCAGCACAGGCACACCCAACCTGAAGAGGGCGAACAGGGTGTGGCGCTCTCCGGTGTCCATGACCAGGGCTTCCTCCTCGTCGCGGAATGCGGCGCCGAGGGTGGACACGTCCGAGGTGATCCCCGCGACCCGGAAGCCTGCATCCTCCACCGTCCGGATGCGCTCCTTCAGAATCGCTCGAGGAACCACGGCGGTGATGTAGGCGTGGTATCCGGCCTCCCGGCCCAGGGATTTGACGTGATCGTGAATGTACTCTTCCGCCGGATAGTCCGTGGAGAGCTCAAAGTCGATGGCGTGCCGGACCTTTCGTTCGGTCTCGAAAGGATAGGAAAAGTCACGGAAATCCAGGTCCCGGCTGTTCAGAACGAGGAGGGCCGGCGGCCGTTCCTCCTGAATTTCCTCCATGAGGGATGCGAGGCTTTCGCGGGCTCCGGCATCGCCGTCACCTTCCAACCGGTCCGCGAAACGGACATGGGTGATGGGGGAGGCCAGGGAGCTCCCGTTCTCCCTGCGGACCCGCAGCAGCTTGAGATCCTCGTCCGTGACCTGTATGGCGAAGAGGGTTCCGTTCATTGGGCGGTTTCCTGCCAGTACACGATGTTTGCGGACTCGGCGGTCCTGCGAACCACAGCCCGGACGTTCTTCCTGCTCTCCCGAAGCGTCCCGCGGATCCGCAGGGTGAAGTAGCTGGATCGGGTGGCCAGAAGGCCTTCCGGGATCAGCTCGTCGTAGGGCCAGATCTTCTGGTACCACTCCTTGGACTGCAGGTCGCTCCGGTTGGTGGGCTCCGTGCGGTAGGCATGGAGCTCTTGAGCGATGCTTTCGTTCATCAGGGGCGACAGGGCAAGAAGGACCGGGATCGGGGCCGTGTTGATGTTAACGGCTCCGCCTCCGTAAACCGAAAGAGAGCTGCGGAGCCCCTCCCGGTTTTCATCACCGTAGAAGATCTCCCGTGTCATGCCGTTGACGAAGAGCAGCTCCTCCAGGGTTTCCATGCGTCCGTTTTTGCATTCGTATCCCAAGGGGAGGTAGGTCGTGTTCTCCGCCCCGTAGATGTCGCTCACCTCGTCGTCCGGATCCAGCCAGTCCTTGATGCTGTAGATGATGGTCATGGCCTCCTGCTCGTTCAGGCGAAAACCGGGCTGTTGGAGGAGGCGCCGCCACAAGGCGAACTGCCCGTTGTTCATTTGTCCGTCGCTTCCGATCAAGCTGTTGACGCAGATCTTCCCGTCTTCGTCCGTGATGCTGCCGGAGACCTTGCCCTCGTCCAGCAGCATGGAGGCCGACTCGAAGTAGGTCTCCCCGCGGGTCCAGTCCTCGAGAAGATTGTCGCTTTGGCTGTACTCGCGGTCCAGCTCGAGGAGCCCGCATATGGCGTTGACACCGGACATCGTGGTATAGAGGATCTTCTTTTCGTCCACGAAGTTGTTGGAAACCTGGATGTCGGCCAGGGCGATTCGATTGAACTCCACGACCACGGCGA
Source organism: Deltaproteobacteria bacterium (assembly GCA_021737245.1). Classification (GTDB taxonomy): domain Bacteria; phylum Desulfobacterota; class DSM-4660; order Desulfatiglandales; family HGW-15; genus JAIPEI01. Next base: position 17,912 of record JAIPEI010000009.1, read on the forward strand.
TGAGCAGGGCCACGACGAGCAGCACGGTCACCAGCGCAATGCCGCGGTTCCCCGATCTTTCAGTCAACCCGCCGGGGGAGGCGTTTCCCACGACAAAGCGCGTTCCAAACGGCAGGAACCGTCGATGCACGATGGTTGCGTTGAGGCTTCTGTTCCGGTTTGCCATGCTCGAGACCCGTTCCCCTACTCAGCCGGGGACGGTTCCTCCTCCAAAAGGGCCTTCTCCTCCTGCACCGCGACCATGGGGCGAACCATGGTCACGAACGTCTCCTGATATCCCTGAAGATTGAGGACCAGCTCCACCTTCACGGCCTCCGGGAGGGCGTCAATCAAATCTTTCCTTCTAGCACCTTTGGAAACGAATTCCAAACGAAATTTCTCGGCGATCCGGCAGATGGGAATCTCCTTGCCGCCCTCGTCATACGGAGGCAGGGCGGGCGATTCGGTCCGCCGCCAGAGGACGTATCCGGGCCCGTCCTCATCCTTTTTCAGAGCATACGTCACTTCCGTGAGAAACGGATTGCGGGCCTTTCCCATGGTGAGGGCATTGGTCGTCACGAAGCTCATCAGGGATGTTTCCATTCCGTCGATGGAACCTGGTTCCCCGCGGAAGAATTGCTTCCCTTTGCTCGTGGTCTGTGGAAACAGGCACCGAATGTCCGTGGTGATGAGGTCCATCAGGGATCTGCCCGTCTGGTAGAGCTCGGAGCGGGTCTCCGCCTCCCGTGCACTGGAGACGACGCCGGTGAAGGTGCTGAGAATGGTCGCCATGACGATGGAAAGGATGAATACGGCGATCAGGATCTCGGCCAGGGTGAATCCATCCTGCCCTGCCGTCCGTGTGCAGCGTTGTGTTTCCCGGGCTCGAGTCATCCGCTACCGCCTCAACTGCTCGAGCTCGAGCGGAGCGGAGAGCAGGTAGGAGGTGAGGTGGACCCTGCCGCCCTGCTTCAGGTTTCGATTCGCCACGACCACGGTCACCTTGCTCCAGGGGGCCATGGCGGCCGGCTCGATTTGCAGCTCCCAGTGGTAGTCCGGGGCCTGATCCGCAAAATCCCCGGAGAGCATGGTGACATTCCGGACGCCGGAGAGCTCGACCTCGGTCATCTTGTACTGGGCCAGCTCCAGGGCCTTGGTGTGGATCCGGCTGGCGATCACCATGTCCATGGAGTCGGAGTGGAGGCGGAGCACGGCCGCAAAGGCCGTGGCCAGGATGGCCATGGAGACCAGGACTTCGAGGAGGGTGAAACCGCCCCGGGATCTCCTCCGGTCGGAGGCCATGATGGGCTCAACCTCCCGGCCCGGCGGCCGCATACTCCACGTCCACATAGCTGTCGTAGAGAGAGAAGCGTCCGGTGTAGGCGTTGATGACGACCGTCAGCACCCGCTTGTGCGAGTCGGTCAGGTGGAGCACGGTCTCCTCGATGACGCCCTTGGGGTTCAGGATCGAACGAAGGATCCCGGATTCGGTCTTGTCCGCATTGAAGTTCATGGCATCCATGTACCGGATTCCCTTGGGAAGAGAACGTTCGGGCACGATCCGTTCGTTCCCGCCGCTGTCCATGAAAGGCTGCTCCCCTTCCGGCTCCAGCTCTCCCCAGTAGGTCCCGTTATCCAGGTCGAAGCAGAGCACCGCGTACCGCCCCGTGGCGATGCTCTTGGAGCGAAGCACCCGCACCGCCGCCTTGAGGGATCGCGCTGTGCTCTTGAGGTCGCTGTGAAACAGGAAGTTGTCCACGTTCGGGACCGCCAGGGACAGGAAGATCCCCACCACGAACAGGACCACGGTGAGCTCGATCAACGTGAAGCCCCTGCAGCATGACCGAGCTCCCGCGTTACCCGATGAGTTCCGCTGTTTCACTTCCATCACTCATAGCTCTGGCATCACTCCAGCTCCCAGAGGTTGATGTCCTCGGCGTCTCCCTCTCCGCCCTTTTCGCCGTCCCTCCCATAAGAGCTGAGGTCATAGTCCCCATGCTCCCCGGGTTGAATGTACACGTACTCGTTTCCCCAGGGATCCCTGGGCACCCGGATGCTGTCCAGGTACCCGCCTTCCCGCCAGTTCCTGGGGACGGTCCCGGTGTCCGGCTTGTCGATGAGGGCCTCGAGGCCCTGCTCCGTGGTGGGGTACACCCCGTTGTCCAGCCTGTAAAGCTTCAGGGCCGAGTCCAGGCTCCTGAGGGTCAAGGCGGCCTTGGTCCTCCGTGCCTCCTCGGGACGCCCCATGATGCGGGGGACGATGAGCCCGGCGAGGATGCCCAGGATCACAATGACCACCATGATCTCGATCAGCGTGAAACCACTCGATTTTCGGCGTCTTGCCGCTTCTCCTTTATTGATCTTCATTGCTGTGTGCCCTCGGTTTTTCTATGAATCTACCTTATCAGCTGGTTCATCTCAAAGATCGGGAGCAGGATCGACACCACGATAAAGAGCACGACCGCCCCCATAACCAGGATCATGATCGGCTCGAGAAGCGACATGAACCGCTTCAAGGAGCTGTCCAGCTCGGCCTCCATGATCCGGCTGACGCGGTTCAGCATCTCCTCCAGCTGGCCGCTTTTCTCGCCTACGGCGATCATGTTCACCACCACCGGGGGGAAGAACCCGCTCTCCGCCAGGGGGCTGGCGATCTCCCGGCCTTCCTTGATGTCGTCCCTGGCCTTTTCTATCCCTGCGGCGACCTGGGTATTGCCGACGACGTTCTTCACGATATTGAAAGAGACCACGATGGGGACGCCGTTGGCCAGCAGGGTGCCGAGCGTCCGCGTGAATCGGGTCATGATGATCCGTTTGTACTGGGGCGCGAACACGGGAATCCGGAGCTTCATCCGGTCCACGAAAGCCCTCCCCCTGTCAGTCCGTTTGAAGCTTCGAAGGCCAATGTAAAGGATCACCAGAAGAATGGCAAGGTAAGGCCACGCGCTTTTCAGGAACCCGCTGATCCCCAGGAGGATGACGGTGGGAAGGGGGAGGGCCTGGTTCATGTCCTCGAAGATCGTCGTCACCGTGGGAATGACAAAGGCGACCAGGAAAAACACGACGGCGACCCCCACCAGGCTCATGAGGATGGGGTATGCGAGCGTTGAAGAGATCTTGGAACGCATCTCTATCTGGCTTTCCAGGAAATCGGAAAGCCGCTTGAGCACGACCTCCAGGCTTCCGGATTCCTCCCCCGCCCGCACCATGTTGATGTAGAGCGGCGTGAAATGCCGCGGGAACATCTGGAAGGAGTCGGCCATGGAAACCCCCTGGTTGACCTCTTCCTTGATCACGGAGAGCACCCTGCGGACCGATTTCTTCTCGGTCTGGCGAATGGTGATGTCGAACGCTTCCACCACGGGCAGGCCGGCCTCCACGAGCGCGGCGAACTGCGTGGTGAACAGAGAGATGTCCCGCCGGGTGACCCGTTCCAGCAGGGACCGGACGGAGATCTCGGTCGACGGCTTGTCCTGCAGGCTCTCCCGGGTGGTCTCCAGGATGGCCACCGGGTAGAGATTCATCCGCTTGAGGGACTGACCGGCCGAGATGCGGCTCTCCGCCTCGATGATGCCGCTCTTCTCCCTGCCTTTGCGGTTGATCGCTTTGTATTCGTAGACGGCCATGGAAACGTGACTCGTGGTTCGTGATTCGTGATCGGAAAACCATTCCGAATCAGGTCAGGGATTTCGCCAAGGCGCTGAGCATCTGTGAAATGCGGTCATAATCCGATTTGAGTCGAACATACTCCTCTTTATCCAGATATCCAAGATCCTTCGCAAGCATAAGCTGATACTTGAGCTCAGCAGCGGATCCTCTGGCAATGCCGACGAAGTGCCTGTATTCCTTCCTGTTGATCCTGCTTGCACCTTCTGCGAGGTTGCTGGGTACGGAGTAGGCAGCTCTCCTCATTTGCGA
>JAIPEI010000010.1 GCA_021737245.1 Deltaproteobacteria bacterium
GGCCTTGGCCTCCTCCTCGGCCTTTCTCTTGGCCTCCTCCTCGGCCCTGGCCTTGGCTTCTTCCTCAGCCTTTCTCTTGGCTTCCTCCTCCGCCTTGGCCTTGGCTTCTTCTTCCGCCTTCTTCTTGGCCTCGTCCTCGGGTTTCACGGGCTCGGCCTTGGCTTCCGCCTTCCTGGGCTCTTCCTTTTTAGGCTCTTCTTTTTTGGGCGCTTCCTTGGGAGGCGCCGGTTCCGCCTTGGCGGCCGGCTTTTCTTCCTTCTTGGGCGCTGCGGCCTTCTTCGGGGCCGCCTTGGCCGCGGATTTTTCTTCCTCGACGGTCAGGTCCGGCTCGGGTGCCAGCGCGATGAGGTCCACCTCCGTGGTTCCGAGGTTCTTTGAGATCTCCCCGACGTCCGCGGCAGAACCGCCGTTGATCATGAGCTCGATGAAGGCCTTGGTGAGACGGACCGTTTCGGGGTGCCGCAGGATGGCCACGTCGCATCCGGCCATGAGGTAGCAGGCCGCTGAGACCGCCTCCATGAGGATCGCCCGTTTTTCCGGATCGCCCAGGGTCGGGGCTTCGTCCAGATCCTGACCGGCTTCCTTGCTCTTCCAGACCTCGTTTCCGATGTTGTTGATCATGGGCAGCTGCAGCTTGTCGTCCTCTTGCGTGAGGGCGGCCATTCGGATCCGCTCCATAACAGAGTAGCTGTACTCCAGGCCGTAGCCCAGCCCGCCGGTGGTCGGATCGATCAGGACTTTGTCGGCACCGACGCCCAGGTTGCCGAGAAGGATGTTGAGCTGCTTGGCCAGGTTCACGTCGATGGGGGTCGAGGCCACGACAATCTGGTTGTACCCGAGGGCGGTGGCGCCCACGCCCTTGTGGTTTCCTTCCTCCACCGGTCCCAGCCCGACATTCTTTCCGTCGCAGACCTCCGCGATCTTTCTCAAAACCTCTTCGTCCTTCTGGTTGTTCGCCGTTCCCCATGCAATCACAGGCACGTCGACGGCATCCACCACCTTTTTGAAGACCTCGGCCGCTTCGTCCGGACCTCGATCCTGCCCGTTCGGGTCGGTGCTCTTGAGCTGGAGAACGATGAGATCGGCACCGTACTCCTCCACGCACTTTTTGGCCCAGGCGTCGGGAGAGGCGATGACGTCTTTGAAGGGGGCCACCGCCGCTTCGGGCCACTCTTCGGACGGATCGTAGTCCCAGATCTCCATGGCGATCTTCGGAGGATTCGGCATATCGCCTTCGAACACATGGAACGAGTAGGCATTTTCTCCACCCACGGTGCAGGCCGCATCGCCCGTTCCAACGGTCACTTCCCCTATCTTGCCGGTATAGGGCTGTTCAGGAATTTGAAAGGCCAATTTCTTTACCTCCTTCTTGGATTATCATAGCATTCCGTTTGCTATGGGTGGTTTATAAACAACCAACCGAATTGCTTGTGGTGATCTTATGTGAAAAATAGAACAATACAAGAAAAAAAAAGAGTCCTCCAAAGAGGATTCGTAAGATTAATGAACAGCCGGATACTTGTCAAGAGTTTTCGTCAGTAAAATAGAACGGTTGTATGATCCCACCCGGTACATATTGTGGTTTGACGCCTCGTTTTACACAAGATGTGGTCTTTTCACACCTATGCCACATTCAGGAGGCGGTCGAAGATGTCGAAGGCCGCCTTGACGGATCGGCTCTCCCGGTCCAGTCCCATGGTGGGTTGTCCCTGGAGATCGGCCTGGGTCACGCTGTCGTCGTCCGGGATCAGACCCACCAGGTCCAGGCCGTACTCGCGGGCCAGCTCCTGGAGGGCCTCGGTCTGATCCTCCCGCGCCATGTTCACCACGAACGCCTTCCGGTCGATGTTCAGGGTGAGGTCGTCCGCGAGCTCCTGGATCCTTCCCGCAGAGAGCACACCCCGGCGCGACGCGTCCGATACGATGAGCAACAGGTCGATGTTGTTCGTGGTCAAGCGGCTGATGTGCTCCATGCCGGCCTCGTTGTCGATCACAACATAGGGGTAGTTGTTCACCAGACGATCCAGATATTGGGTCAACAGGGTGTTCGCAGCACAGTAACAGCCCGAGCCTTCCGGACGACCCATCACAATGAGATCGAAGCCGTCGGCCTCGACCACGGACTGCTCCAGCTTCATCTCCATGAACACGTCCTTGGTCATGCCGGTGGCCACGCCCTTCTTCATTTCCTCGCGCGCACCCCCAAGGGTTTCCTCCACCGCAACACCGAGCACCTCGTTCAGGTTCGCGTTGGAGTCCGCGTCCACTGCGAGAACAGGCCCTTTTCGCCCTTCCACCAGGTATCGCACCAGCCACCCCGCCAAGGTCGTCTTCCCTGTCCCTCCCTTACCTGCAAGACCGATCGAGTAAGACATACGCTCCACCTCCAGCCTCTTTTTTGGTTGATATTTCGTAATAATTTTTCTAATATTTAGACACCTTATATGAGGGTATCACTGATGGGGCCTTTGTCAAAAAAAAAAGAGACCTGGCGGCGCATTACCTCCCGTTTTTCCTCGTCCCTCCGGCCGGATGATTTTGAAACCTGGATCTCGCCCATCCGCCTGACATCCCTGGAGGCGGACCTGGCCGTCATCGAGGTTCCCAACCGTTTTTTCGCCGATTGGATCAAGGAGCGCTATCTACCGGATCTCCGCATCGCATTCAAGGAGGTTGCCGCCATCTCTCCCGAGATCCGGTTCACGGTCAGACGCGGCCAGCCCGACGGCGGTACCGTCGCGCCTTTTCTGCAGGGTGGTCTTCTGCCGGTCCCCAACCCGGATCTTCATCCCGAGATGACCTTTGATGCATTCGTACGCTCACATTCCAATGCCTTCGCCTACTTTTCGTGCCTCGAGATCGCCGACAATAATCCCCGTTCCTACACCCCCCTTTGCCTTTTTTCAGAGAAGAGCACCGGGAAGACCCACCTGCTTCACGCCCTCGGAAACCGCATGGCCGAGAACCATCCCGACTACAGGACACGCTACGTACACGCGGACCGATTCACTTCGGAGTTCACCCGGGCCCTTCGATCCGACCGGGTACATCCGTTTCGGTCCGCCTACGCCGAGCTCGACCTGCTGCTCTTCGACGACGTTCACCTCCTCGCCGGCCGCAGCAAGACCCAGCAGGAATTCACGCTCGCGGTCAACGCCATGCTGCGGGAGGGAAAGATGGTGACGGTCACAAGCAGGGTCGCGCCATTTCGTCTCCCGGACACGAACCCTAGAATGAAATCCATCCTCAGCTGGGGACTTCTTGCGGAGATCCACCCGCCGGAACCCGAAACGCGCGTGCAGGTTGTCAGGCGGCAAACCGACCGCGAGGGGATCCCGCTGCCGGACGACATTATCTTCTTTCTCGCCAAATCGAATGATGATATGAAACAACTTCTCAGGAACGTGACCCGGGTTCAGACCTACGTCTCTCTCAACGGTGGATCCATCAACCTCTCGGCGGTTCGCAACCTGATTCGAGATCCGGCCGGAAGAGAAGCGGAGATCGAGGATATCCAGGCCATTACGGCGGGATACTTCAAAGTTTCCGTTTCAGATCTATCATCCGGGAAGCGGCAGCGATCCATCGCCTATCCCCGGCAGATGGCCATGTACCTCTGCAAGAAGTACACGGAGCTGTCGTATAAGAAAATCGGCAACGCCTTTGACAAGAAGGACCACTCCACGGTCATCTATGCCGTGCAGCGAATCGAGAAACAGCTCTCCAGGCAGGACGTCAGGGAGGACCTGAAAAACCTGGAGAATCTGATCGGGTGAACCTGTAAGACGAACCGGTTTTCCGGTTCTCCACAGGGTCGTCATGAAAACTCCGTCTCTTATCGAAAAGATCTGATCCGCTCCTGGGAGGGGAACCCGAAAACCATCCCCCCGGTGAAAAGAGAGGTTGAATATCCGAACTTCCTGTCCAACCCCGAGTCGACTGTTTTCCCCGCCTTCCGGTTGGGTTGGGGGGGTTTTCAACAGTTCACACGCCCCTTATGTATGATGATTAATTTTATAGATCTATTGATAAATCGTTGATCGGAGGGAAGCTCTATGGAACTGAGAATCGACAGAGACGATCTCTACAAAGCGGTATCGCGTGTGCAGAGCATCATCGAGAAGAGAAGCAACATGCCCATTCTCTCTGCCGTCCTCCTTTCCGCCGAGGGGTCCGGCATCGTGCTCTCCGCGACGGACCTCGAGATCAGCTTTCAGCAGAAGCTTCCCGCGGAGGTTCTGGATCCGGGGAGCCTGGCCATCTCGGGCCGAAAGCTGTTCGAGATCGTGAAAGAGAGCAAGGGCTCCACGATCTACATCAAGGAAAAGGAAAACCATTGGGCGTTCATCTCGGACGACCGGGCCAAGTTCAACATGGCCTGCCTCTCCCCGGACGAGTACCCGATGTTCGTGGAACCGGAGGATGTGTCTTTCGTAGACATCGACGGCTCCGTGCTCAGGGAGATGATCTCGAAGACCATCTACGCCGTAACCATGGAGGACGCCGGCTTCAAACTCTCGGGGATTTATACGGAGAAGGTCGTACAAGGCGGAAAGTCGTTCCTCCGGCTGGTGGCCACGGACGGCCACCGCCTCTCCATGATCGACAAGGAGGTGGCCAACATCGAGGATCTGACATTGGACGGCGGCGTGATGATCCCAAAGAAGGGAATGAATGAGATCGCCAAGCTCGCGTCGGACGACGAAGGGGTCCAGATCGGCTTTCGCCAGAACAACTGCGTGGCAAGAAAGGGGGATTCCCTGATTGTCGTCCGTCTTCTCGAGAGCAAGTTTCCCGACTACAACGCCGTCATCCCCAAGAAGGCCGGCCACACCATCCGCATCGCACTTGACGATCTTCTGGACGGCATGAGAAAGATGACCATCCTGAGCGACGAGAGCTACCGCGGCGTCAAGATCAAGCTGGGAGAGGATACCATGGAGCTCGTTTCCATCAATCCCGACATTGGAGACGTCCAGGAGAGCCTGGCGGTCGACTACAAGGGGGAAAAGCTGGAAATGGGGTTCAATGCGCGGTATTTCATCGACATTCTTCAAGCCATGGAAAGCGAGGAGGTGACGCTGGGTTTCATGGATGGGTCGAGCCCGTGCCTCGTGACCGGCGAAGGGGATGTCGGGTTTCTGGGGCTGATCATGCCCATGAGACTCTAAAGGAAGAAAGGATCAAGGAGAAAGGAACGAGGAATACCGGGACGGATTCGCCGGTCGTTCTTTGGACCCGAAGCCTTTGCCAATGAATATGATGAAAGAGATGAGCGAGAAAGAGATCAGTTACGCGGCGTCGGACATCAAGGTTCTCGAGGGACTGCTGGCCGTTCGGAAGAGACCGGCCATGTACATCGGGAACACCGCATCCGAAGGTCTACACCACCTGGTCTACGAGGTAGTGGACAACAGCATCGACGAGGCCCTGGCCGGCTACTGCGACAACGTGGAGGTCCGGGTTTTGACGGACAACAGCGTGATCGTGTCGGACAACGGGCGAGGCATTCCCGTGGACATGCACGAGGCCGAAGGAATTCCGGCGCTCGAGGTCGTCATGACCAAGCTCCACGCGGGAGGAAAGTTCGACAACAAGACCTATCGCGTCTCCGGAGGCCTTCACGGAGTGGGGGTCTCCGTGGTGAACGCCCTGTCCGAGTTCCTGGAGGTTGAGGTCTACCGCGACGGAAAGATCCATCACCAGCGGTACGAAAGGGGGCGGACGGCTTCGTCTCTGGAGGTGCTGGGTGAGACGGGAAAGCGGGGGACTCTGATCACATTCAGGCCCGATCCCGAGATTTTTCCGAAGATCGAGTTCGACTACGAGATCCTGGCCAAGAGAATGCGGGAGCTCGCGTTCCTCACCAGCGGTCTGAGGATCAAGGTGTCGGATGAGCGGAGCGGGCAGAAGCAGGAGTTCCTGTACGAAGGCGGGATCAAGTCCTTTGTCGACTATCTGAACAAGAACAAGGAGGTGATCCACCCGCAACCGATCCACATCTCCAGCGAAAAGAGCGGCGTGCTCATGGAGGTGGCGTTTCAGTACAACAACACCTACAAGGAGAACACATACACCTTCGCCAACAACATCAATACGCGGGAGGGCGGAAGCCATCTGAGCGGATTCAAGGCGGCGCTGACGCGGAGCGTGAATCTGTACCTCCAGAACTCGCCCATGGCCAAGACCTACAAGGAAAAGCTGAGCGGGGACGACGTCCGGGAGGGGTTGACCGCCATCGTCAGCGTGAAGCTGCCCGAGCCTCAGTTCGAAGGCCAGACCAAGACCAAGCTGGGAAACAGCGAGGTCAAAGGTCTCGTGGAGAACCTGATCAACGAGGGCCTGAGCAGCTACTTCGAGGAGAATCCCAAGGTAATCAAGGCGATCCTGTCCAAGGTGGTCGAGGCCGCCCGCGCAAGGGAGGCCGCCCGCAAGGCCCGGGACCTGGCGCGACGAAAAGGGATCCTTTCCGATCATTCCCTTCCGGGGAAGCTGGCGGACTGCCAGGAGCGGGATCCCAAGCGAAGCGAGATCTTCATCGTGGAGGGCGACTCGGCCGGCGGTTCGGCCAAGCAGGGCCGGGACCGCAGGAACCAGGCCGTGCTGCCCCTCAAGGGGAAGATCCTGAACGTGGAGAAGGCCCGGTTCGACAAGATGATCTCCAGCGAGGAGATCCGAACCATGATCGCGGCCCTGGGGACGGGGATCGGCGAAAAGGATTACAACATCGATTCCCTGCGGTACCACACGGTCGTCATCATGACGGATGCGGACGTGGACGGGAGTCACATACGAACGCTCCTCCTGACCTTCTTTTTCCGCCAGATGCCCGAGCTGATCGAGCAGGGCCACCTGTATGTGGCCCAACCGCCTCTGTATCGGCTCGTGTGGGGGAAGAGCGAGTTTTACCTCAAGACGGAGGAAGGCCTCAACCAGTTCCTGCTGGAACGGATCGCCGAGAAGGAGAAAGTGGTCCTGGAAAACGGGGACGTGCTGGCGGGGAAGAAGCTGGTGCGGATCCTGAGCGGGCTCATCTCCTTCTATGAGAGCCTCAACAAGCTCTCGAGAAGAGGGCACAGCCCGCGGTTCATCGAGTTCCTGGTCATGGAGGACGTGAAGGACAAAGACCGCTTCCGAAGCAGGGAGTTCATGGACGACTTCTTCGAGAAGCTGGAGGAGAACGGGTTCCAGGTCCGGGACGTGGAACTGGACGAGGAGGAGGGGTTTTACGAGTTCGCCGTGACCGAGACGGCGAACGGCGGGCAGACCTCCAGGGTGAACTGGGAGTTCCTCTCCTCCCCGGAGCTCCGGCAGCTCATGAGCATCTCCGAGGAGTATCGTCTCCTCAAGGAGGGAAGCTACACCGTGGAAGGGGACGGAGGGAAGAAGCGGATCGAGGATCCCCAGGCCCTGCTCAACCGGCTCATGGAGCGGGCCAAGAAGGGATTGGGCATTCAGCGGTACAAAGGCCTGGGTGAGATGAATCCGAATCAGCTCTGGACCACCACCATGGATCCCGAGAAACGCACCCTGCTCAGGGTGGACATCAAGGACGCCGTCGAGGCGGACGACATCTTCAACGTCCTCATGGGCGACAAGGTCGAACCCAGGAGGGAGTTCATTCAGAACAACGCTCTGGAGGTGACCGAGCTCGACATCTAGTTCCGCCGGAAATGGTCTTTTTGGCCAATCTCTGCGTCGATCTGCGAAATCCCTTGTGCGGCGTACTTCCAGTACGCCTCCGCTGGATTTCTTGATCTCCTTGACCTTGACCAAAAATCCTCATTTCCGAGCCGGATCGATCCCTCTGATCTTGAAGAAAAATGAATCGTTTCTGAAGGACGAACCCAAAAAGCCCCCGAAAAGATATAGCTTGTATTTTTTCGGAAAAGCTTAGGGGAACCGACAAGGGCCTTCACAGGCTGACAAGGCGGGCGAGGGGAAGTCCTTTCGTCCGCATTTCGGAGAACAGGAATGGAAGAGGATCTGCTGACCAAGACCGTCAACATCGAAGAAGAGATGAAGCGGTCCTATCTCGAGTACTCCATGAGCGTCATCGTGGGGCGGGCGCTGCCGGACATCCGGGACGGATTGAAGCCGGTGCACCGCCGCGTGCTTTTCGGCATGCACGACCTCAAGAACTATCAGGACCGCCCGTACAAGAAGTCCGCCCGCGTGGTGGGCGACGTGATCGGCAAGTATCATCCCCACGGAGACGCTGCGGTCTACGACACGATCGTCCGGCTGGCCCAGGACTTTTCCATGCGCTATCCGCTCGTGGACGGGCAGGGGAACTTCGGTTCCATCGACGGCGATCCCCCCGCGGCCATGCGGTACACGGAAGTGCGCATGACACGGCTGGCCCAGGACTTCCTTTCGGATATCGAAAAGGAAACCGTGGAGTTCCAGCAGAACTACGACGGTTCTCTCGTGGAGCCCGTGGTCCTGCCCACAACGATCCCCAACCTCCTGGTGAACGGCTCGTCGGGTATCGCCGTGGGAATGGCCACGAACATCCCCCCGCACAATCTCGGAGAGATCTGCAGCGCCATTGAAAGACTCATCGACGAGCCGGACGTGGAGATCGACGAGCTCGCCCGTCTTGTACCTGCGCCGGATTTTCCCACCGCCGGCTTCATTCTGGGGCGCGGCGGGGCCCTGGAAGCGTATCGCAGCGGGCGGGGCATCGTGAGGGTGCGGGCCAGGGCTTTCGTGGAGCTGGTGGGCAAGACCCGGGAGAGGATCATCGTCTCGGAAATTCCCTACCTGGTGAACAAGAACAAGCTGCTCGAGAAGATAGCCGATCTCGTCAAAGAGAAGAAGGTGGAGGGCATCTCCGACATCCGCGACGAGTCCGACCGCGACGGCATGCGGATCGTCATCGAGATCAAGAAAGACGCTCGGGCCCTGGTCATCCTGAACAGGCTCTACAAGTACACCCAGATGGAGACCTCCTTCGGGATGATCATGCTGGCCATCGTCAACGGCAAGCCGGAGATCCTCAACCTCAAGGAGATTCTCGAGCACTTCATATCGCATCGCCGCGAGATCATCATCCGGCGGACCCTGTTCGATCTTCGAAAGGCCGAGGAGCGGGCGCACATCCTGGAGGGTTTGAAAAAGGCACTCGATTTCCTGGATGACGTCATCGAGCTCATTCGCGCGTCCTCGGATCCCAGGGAGGCCAAGGGGCGTCTCATCGAGGAGTTCGAGTTCTCCGACGTGCAGGCCCAGGCCATCCTGGACATGCGCCTTCAGAGGTTGACGGGCCTTGAACGCGAGAAGATCGAATCCGAGTACCGGCAACTCATTCAGGATATCGAGCGGTACCGGGCCATCCTCGGCAGCAAGGCCATGGTCCTGGACGTAATCAAGCAGGAGACACGGGAGATCCGGGAGAAGTACGGTGACGAGAGACGCACCGAGATCCTGGCGGACACCGGCGACATCGCCGTGGAGGATTTAATCGCCGAGGAGGATATGGTGGTCACGGTCAGCCACCAGGGTTACATCAAGCGCAACCCGATCAGCCTTTACAGGGCGCAGCGCCGCGGCGGGAAGGGTATGACCGGGGCACGCCCCAAAGCGGAGGACTTCGTCGAGCTCCTGTTCGTGGCGTCCAGCCACGACTACCTCCTCTTCTTCACGAACAAGGGCCGGGTTTACTGGAAGAAGGTGCACGAGGTCCCGGAGGCCGGGCGCACCTCCCGGGGCAAGGCCATCGTGAATCTCCTGGAGCTTCAGCGGGGGGAGCGGGTCGCCACGACCCTGTCCGTCCGCGACTTCGAAGAAGGCAACTACGTGGTCATGGCGACGCGGAAGGGCCTTGTGAAGAAGACCGAGCTGAAGGCATACAGCCGGCCCATGGCGAGGGGCATCGTGGGGATTAGAGTCAACCCGGGCGATGAGCTCATCAGCGTGCGGGTCTCCAGCGGGGAAGAGGACATCTTCATGACCACCCGGGGGGGGAAGTCGATTCGGTTTCACGAGAACGATCTGAGGAGCATGGGGAGGGTGGCATCGGGAAACATCGGCATCCGCCTGGACGGCGACGACGAGGTGGTGAGCATGGAGGTGATCCAGGAGGGCGCCACCATCCTGACGGTCACCGAAAACGGTTTCGGAAAACGTACCCGCACAGAGGAGTACCGGATCCAGAGCCGGGGCGGGAAAGGGATCCTGACCATCAAGACCACGGAACGGAACGGGCCTGTGGTGTACTCCTACCAGGTCACCGACCAGGACCAGCTCATGATCATCACGGGCCAGGGGAAGATCATCCGCCTGCGGGTGGGGGACATCTCCGTGAGGGGCCGGAACACCCAGGGTGTCAAGCTGATCGACCTCGCCGAGGGAGAGCAGGTGGTGGCCGTGGCCAAGGTGATGGAAGAGGAAGACGAGTAATCGGCCTCCGGACGGATACCGGACATCAAACGCGACGGATGAGGAGATAGGTTTGAAACCGCCTCGAGCATGGAGGATCGTCGTGATCGGCGCCGGGAGCTGGGGAACAGCCCTGGCGGACCTTCTCGCGGAAAAAGGCCACGACGTACGGCTCTGGGTCCGGGAGGAAGAGGTCCACCGCCGGATCCTGGAGCGGGGAGAGAACCGGGACTTCCTGCCCGGTATCCGGTTGAACCCGTCGCTGAGGCCCGTTCGAACCTATGGGGAGGCCCTGGCGGACCGGGAGCTGGCGCTTCTCGTGGTTCCCTCCCACGTGATCCGGAGTGTCGTCCAGGGTATCCGGCCGCATCTGGGTTCCGGAACGGAGCTCATGACCGCGACCAAGGGAATCGAGAACGACACCCTGATGACGGTTTCCGAGCTGGTCCGGGAGGAGCTGCCGGACCGCGACCCGGGCCGGTTCGCGTGCCTGACCGGACCGAGCTTCGCGCGGGAGGTGTGCCGCAGGTTGCCGACGGCCGTGACCCTGGCCTGCCCCGAACCGGGGCTCGGAAAGGATCTCCAGGACGTCTTCTCCACGGAGACGTTCCGCGTGTACGCCAGCCGGGATCTGGTGGGGACTCAGCTGGGAGGTGCACTCAAAAACGTCATCGCCATCGGGGCCGGGGTCTCGGACGGCCTGGGCTTCGGTGACAACGCCCGGGCCGCCCTCATCACCCGGGGTCTGGCGGAGATCACGCGGCTGGCCGTCGCCCTGGGCGCCAACCCGCACACTCTGGCGGGCCTGGCCGGCATGGGAGACCTTGTACTGACCTGCACCGGGGACCTGAGCCGGAACCGGACCGTGGGCCTGAAGATCGGACAGGGGATGCGTCTCCGGGAAATCACCTCCTCCATGAAGATGGTGGCCGAAGGGGTGAAGACGGCCCTCTCGGCGCATGAGCTGGGGAAAAGGGCCGGGGTGGAGCTCCCCATCACGGACCAGGTGTACAGCATCCTGTACGAGGACAAGGACCCGCGCGATGCGGTCCGGGACCTGATGGGCCGGCGACTGAAGGATGAGCTGGAGGACTGAAGGACGTGGTCCGAAAACACCCCTGGGCAGGCCGGGCGCAAGGCGGCATTTCACATGCCGCCGCTAGGTTGGACGGGCACGGCGGGGTGTAAAACCTCGCCCTGCAGCCCGAGAATTGGACAGGTTTTTCCCTCAACAGCTGAAGTTCTCCTGTCTCCGGGCGGCCTCCTCCGGAAGGAGCCGGAGGAAGCGGCGGGGGAGGGCGAAGGAGGCGCGGTGAAGGGCGGGGGTGTAGTAGTCGAGGTCGCCGAGGGCCCGGACGCGCGCCGGGTCGGGGTCGGCGGCGAGGGGATCCGGCCCCAGGGAGCAGAAGGCGAAGCCGATCACCCCGCTGGTATAGGTGGGAACGAGGGTGTTGTAGTAGGCGAAGACCGGAAAGAGGCCCGAGAGGGTACTTGAAATTCTTCGAACCAGGTCCTCGAACACGAAGCAGGACTCGGCCTGGACCACGGCGATGCCCCCGGGGCGCAGGGCCTTGCGGAGGTCCCGGTAGAAGGGTTCCCCGAAGATGCCCACGGCCGGGCCGACCGGGTCGGAGCTGTCCACCAGGATCACGTCCCATGCGTTCGGGTTCTCCCGAACGAAGGCTGTGGCGTCGGCCACGTGGACGGAGACCCTGGGGTCGTCGAACCCCTTGCCGAGCCGCGGAAGGAAGCGGCGGCTCGCTTCGATGACCTCGCCGTCGATCTCGCAGAGATCCGCCCGGCGGACGGCGGCATGGCGGAGAACCTCGCGCAGGGTCCCGCCGTCGCCGCCGCCCACCACGAGGACGCGCCCGGGTGAGGGGTGGGTGATCAGGGGCACGTGGACCAGCATCTCGTGGTATCCGGTCTCGTCGAACTCCGCCGCCTGGATGTTTCCGTCCAGGACCAGCACACGGCCCAGGGGACCGGCCTCGGCGACGACCAGCTCCTGGTAAGCGGTCTGCTGATGGAGGAGAACGCGGTCGAATCGCACGGCAAGCCCGTAATACCCTTCCAGCTCAGGTGCTTCCAGGAAGAAGGACCCGGCCCGGATCTTCCCGCCCCATTCCGGTTCGTCCACGGTTCACCCCCGGGAATCAAGGGATCGTTTCTGCGGTGAAATTTGACGGCCCGCCTAGGCCGCACGCCGGAGGTGGCGGAATCAGGTCTCCGGCACGCAGTAAAGGTTCGGTTCGGGCTTGTGCCGGATCATCTCGTCCGGAAGGTCGAGCATGCCGCGGGTGAGAAGCATTTTCTGGATGGCTTCCGCGCCGAAACCCCGGCGCAGCGTCTCCACCGCGACGTCCATGTCGATCTGGTCACCGCAGGTGAAGATGTCCACGGCCGCGTAACCGTACTCCGGCCAGGTGTGGATGGAGAAGTGAGACTCGGAGATGATCACGACCCCGCTTACACCCTGGGGCGAGAACTGGTGAAAGAACGGCTGGATCAGGGTGGCGCCGGAGGCCTCCACGGCTTCGGTCATGACGCGGCGGACCCGCTCGCGGTCGTCCAGAGCGGTTGAAGGGCATCCTTCCAACTCGAGGATCAAGTGGTACCCCAATGATTTCATCTCCGCCCTCCTCTCGGTTCGATCGGCAACCCGCCGGACGCTGAAAAAAAACAAGCTACCAGCATGCGTCGCCGCGGGGGCGGGGGTTGGTAGCTTGGGCAGGGGCCGGAGCAGGACCGCACACCCCGTCCTCCAACGCCGTGCAGGAGGACGCTTCGTGAGCGGCCTTGACCGGTGCCGCAATCTGTGTCTCTCCCCAGCCGGGTTCCCGCCGATCACCGGGATCGGGCGGGAGCCACGCCATGGCAAACCCCCTTGGTGTACGGAAATCGCCTAAGGCCTCGGGAAAACATGATTATTCTGCTCCGACCGCGATTCCAAGTCGTAAAATATAAGGCATACCCGGATCCGTGTCAATAGGAGAGCCAGCCCTCTGCGCGCTCCGTGCCTAAATCAACCGCGCTTCAACCGAAGGTCTGCTCCAGCCAGGAACGAATGTCGTCCCGCAGCTTTCGGTACTCGGCGATGCGCGCTTCCCGGTCCTCCGGGAAGGACGCCGGCTCCGGAAACCCCTTGTGAAACGCCATGCCGGAGGAGGCGAAGAGCGGGCAGACCTTCTTGGCGTGATCACAGAGCGTCACGAGAAAGTCCACGGGCACGTCCGAAATCTCGCCGGCCCTGAGCAGGCGCCGGCCGGAAATGTCCACGCCGGCCTCCTGCATGACCTCCAGGGCGACCGGGTCGGCCTCAGCGGGTTCCGTCCCTGCGCTCGCGGCGCGGTACCGGTCCCCGAAGAGCGCATTGACGAGGCCCCGGGCCATGGGGGCGCGCACGGCGTCGCCGGTCGAGACGAAAAGAATGGTGCGCACGGGTTTGTTGCTGTTCATAGCGAATCCTCGGTAAAAAAGATCAAGGGGTGAGGTGTAGAGTTTGGCGGTTATGAGAAGCCGCCCGCGGCGTGGACGTCAGCCGCATTTCGAGAACCCGCAGAAGTGGCAGGTCATGCAGCCTTCCTCGAAGCTGATGGTCTGGCCGCAGTCCGGGCAGGTCTCTCCCAGCAGACTGTTTTCGGTCTTTCGACCCGTTCGGCCGGCATCGTCCTTGAGATACCGGTTCTCCAGGATGCGGCTGATGGCGTCCGGGATGGAGAGCACCAGGCCGTCCTTCTGAAACACCGGATGCTCGCCGCCGATTCCTCTGAGCTGGTCCACGACCGTCCCCACATCCACACCGGATCGGAACGCCAGGGAGACGAGGCGCCCGATGGCTTCCGTCTTGGCGGTGGTGGAACGGCCTGACTTGCCGATGGTGGCGAAGACCTCGAAAGGCCGGCCGTTCATCTCGGTGACGGTGACGTAGAGATTGCCCATGCCGGTCACCATTTTCGTGGTGAATCCCTCCAGGGTCTCCGGGCGGTTCAGCACCCCCTGCAGTCCGTCCGGCGCTGCGGCTTCCCCGCGGTAACTGAGAACCTGGTCCTCCTTGCTGCCGTCGCGATAGATGGTCACCCCTTTGCAGTCCAGGTCGTAGGCGAGTTCGTAGACCTTTCTCACGTCCTCCGCCGTCGCGTCCCGCGGCAGGTTCACCGTTTTGGACACGGCGTTGTCGGTATACCTCTGAAAGGCGGCCTGCATGCGGACGTGCCACTCAGGTGTGACGTCGTGGGCCGTCACGAAGACCTGCTTCACCTCCTCGGGGACCCCCTCGATGTTCTGCAGGCTCCCCGTCCTGGCGACGGTGTCCATCATGGCCGGGCTGTAAAATCCCCGTTCGCGGGCGGTCGCCTCGAACCACGGGTTGACCTCGAGAAGCTCGTCGTTGTCCATGACGCGCCGGATGAAGCTCAGGGCGAACAGAGGCTCGATCCCGCTCGAGCAACCGGCGATGATGCTCAAGGTCCCGGTGGGTGCGATGGTCACGGTGGTGGCGTTTCGAAACCCTGCGTCGTCCCGGTCCCGGAACACGCTCTTATCGAAGTTCGGAAACACGCCTCGCTCCCGGGCGAGCGCCCGGGACGCCGCCCTGGACTCGTCCCGGAAGAACGCCATGATCTCCCCGGCGAGCGCCAGGGCCTCCTCCGAGTTGTAGGGAATGCCGAGCTGGAACAGCATGTCCGCAAACCCCATGACCCCCAGCCCGATCTTCCGGTTCCCATGGACCATCTCGGCGATCTCCGGCAGGGGGTACTCCGAAACGTCGATCACGTTGTCCAGAAATCTCACCGCAAGCCGGATGATTTCCTTGAGTGCGTCGTAATCCACCGCGTGGTCCCCTGCGCACACGAAGCGGGCCAGGTTGATGGACCCCAGGTTGCAGGCCTCCATGGGTAGCAGAGGCTGCTCACCGCAGGGGTTTGTGCTTTCGATCTCTCCGAGCCCGGGGGTGGGGTTGTCCCGGTTGACGCGGTCCAGGAAGAGAACGCCCGGATCGCCGTTCTCCCAGGCCTGCTCCACCAGGGCGGCATATACGTCGGCCGCGCGAAGGGTTCCGGTTGCCCTTCCTGTGCGGGGGTCGATCAGGGCGTAGTCGCGGTCCTCCCGCGCTGCGGACATGAACTCGGATGTCAGGGCGACGGAGATGTTGAAGTTGTTCAGCTCCTTGTGGTGCTTCTTGCAGTAGATGAACTCCATGATGTCGGGGTGATCCACCCGAAGGACCGCCATGTTCGCCCCCCGCCGGGTTCCGCCCTGCTTGACCTGCTCGGTGGCCGTGTTGAAGATCTTCATGAACGAGACGGGTCCCGAAGCAATGCCCCCGGTGGTGCCCACGCGGCTGTTCTTGGGGCGCAGCCTGGAGAAGCTGAAACCGGTTCCTCCTCCTGACTTGTGAATCATGGCGGCGTTCTTCAGGCTGTCAAAGATCCCTTCCATGCTGTCTTCCACGGGGAGGACGAAGCAGGCGGCCAGCTGTCCCAGCCGGCGGCCTGCGTTCATCAGGGTGGGCGAGTTGGGGAGGAACTTGAACTCGGTCATGATGCGGTAAAACGCCTGTTCCATCTCCCGTACATGCTCGGCTCCGTCGTAGCCGCTCTCCGCAGAAGCCACGTGCCTCGCCACGCGCCGAAACATCCCGGCCGGGGACTCCAGAAGCTTTCCCTCGGCGTCTTTCCGGAGGTAGCGCCGCTCCAGGACGGTCCGGGCGTTCACCGACAGCGGGATCTCTTCCTTCACGAACATGGAGCTGTCGAGCTTGACCGGGGAGGTCTTTTTCAGGCCGAACTCCAGCAGCTTGGCCTCGATGATCTTCTCGAGGAGGGGAATGGTGAGCGTGCTGAGCGCCATCTTTCCGATCTCCTCCCGCAGGGCCCTGCTGATGCTCATGGCCTGGTCGCTGTTGATGGGGGTGGTGCGGATCAGGAGCTGAGAGAACAGCTGATCGTCCCACCGGTAGGCGGACAGGTCGAAGGTCCCTTCCTCCGTCACCAGGATCTTGCACTCCCTCGGCATGCCTCCCTCCTCTACGCGGCTCCGGCGTTTCAGTCGGATCCATCCAAATGTTGAGAACCTCGTTATGATAAAGCGCCATATGTAGTACTGTCAACTCGATTGCTCCCGGAGAGAGTTGCCTGCCCGGATTGAAACGAACGACCGCCGCCGGGGCCTGGAACCCGAAGCCGCCGCCCAGCGGCTGCTTCTTGAAACCCGACGCCTGAAACCGGCTTTTCAATTTGGGGTTTCACAAAGGGCGGGTAAGTGATATACGAAAATCACCCGTGCCGACACCTCACCAGTCCGGTCTTACGGGGGTGGGCGAAGCCGCAACCCCCGATGGGCGGGATGATCCGGTCTCCAGCCGGGGAAGAGGAAAATGGAGTGAACCCATGAAGATATTCCGCGTCACGTTTCTCCCCTTCGAGCGATCCGTCGAGATCGACGAAGGCGCCACCCTGGCCGAGGCGGCCCGCAAGGCGGAGGTGTACATCAACAACCTCTGCGGAGGAGAGGGGGTCTGCGGCGAATGCCGCGTCCGGATCATACAGGGAACGGCGAAGCAGGACGAGAGCGCGTCAGCCTTTTTCTCCCCGGAGGAGCTGGAGCAGGGCTATGTGCTGGCCTGTCAGACCGAGGTCCATGACGAGCTCACCGTGGAGGTTCCTGCGGAGTCCATGCTCGAGGACGAGCAGATCATGACCGGGGAGAGGCGGGACGAGGTGGTGGAGGGGGAGGACGTGGTGGTGCGGGAGGAACGCGGGCTGGCGGTCTACCCCCTGAAACCGCTCGCCAGGAAGGTCTACCTGGAGCTTCCCCCGCCCACCCTGGAAGACAATATCACGGACATCGAACGGGTCTCGAGAGAGCTCAGACGCCGCATCGGCTGGCATTCCTACGAAATTTCCCTCCAGTGCCTCCGGAACCTCTCCGATCTGCTCCGGGAGAACGGCTGGAAGACGACGGTCACGGTGGTCCAGGACAACCGGGGATACAAGCTCCAGAAGGTGGAGCCGGGCGACACCACGGGGAGCCACTACGGGCTGGCGGTGGACGTCGGCACCACCACGGTCGTGGCCCAGCTCGTGGACCTGCGCACGGGGAGGGTCCTGGCGGTGGAAGGGACCCACAACATGCAGGCCCAGTACGGGGAGGACGTCATCTCCCGGATGATCTATGCTTGCCGCAAGGACGGATCGGGACTGATCCCCCTCCAGGAGGCGGTGGTCAGGAACATCAACGACCTGATCGACGCCCTGGTCCGGAGGGAGGGCATTCGGCGTGAGGAGATCTTCGCCATGACGGCCGCGGGGAACACCACCATGAGCCATCTCCTCCTCGGCCTGACGCCCTGCTCCATCCGCATGGAGCCCTACGTTCCTACGGCGGACGCCTACCCGCAGATTCTCGCCTCGGAGATCGGAATCCGAATTCATCCGCAGGGTATCCTGGAGACGCTGCCCAGCGTGGCCTCCTACGTGGGCGGGGACATCGTGGCCGGCGTGATCTCTTCCGGCATCGCAGAGCAGGAAGCCATCCAGGGCCTCATCGACATCGGAACGAACGGCGAGATCGTCATCGGCAACAGCGACTGGCTGGTCTGCTGCTCCGCCTCGGCGGGACCCAGCTTCGAGGGGGGCGGGACCACCTGCGGTATGCGCGCCACGCGCGGCGCCATTGAGAAGGTGAAGATCGAGGACGGGCAGCTCTCTTATCAGACCATCGGAAACGCGGCTCCCAGGGGAATCTGCGGATCCGGTCTGATCGACTGCATTTACGAGCTGGTCAAGAACGGGATCATCGGGTACGAGGGCAAGTTCGACCGGAACCGCGACGACCCGCGCCTGTCCCTTGCGGAGGACATTCCCCGATACATCATCGCGGCGGCCGAGGAGACCGATTCCGGAGAGGCCGTTGCGATCACCGAGTCCGACATCGACAACCTGATGAAGTCCAAGGGGTCGGTGTTCGCGGCCATCAAGTCCCTGGTGGACTACATCGGCCTGACGTTCGACATGCTGGACACCTTTTACGTGGCCGGGGGGTTCGGAAGCTATCTCAACATCCACAAGGCCGTCGCCATCGGGCTGCTGCCGGACATCCCGGAGGAGCGCATTCAGTTCATCGGCAACAGCTCCCTCACCGGCGCCCGCATGGCGCTGATCTACGAGGAGGCCTTCGAAAAGGGCCGGAACGTATCCAAGTCCATGACCAACATCGAGCTTTCCAACTACCAGCCGTACATGGACGAGTACGTGGCCTCGCTGTTCCTCCCCCACACGGAGCGGAAGCTCTTTCCTTCGGTGGATTACTGAACCGGCGGACACAGACCACCATGCTCCGGATCGGCACAGTCACCCTCGAGAACCATCTGGTCCTGGCGCCCATGGCCGGGATCACCAATCTTCCGTTCCGGACGTTGGCCCGGCGGTTGGGAGCCGGACTGGTGACGACCGAAATGGTGAGCGCCATGGGTCTCACCATGGGCCACCCGCGCACGCGCAGCTACCTTCGCAGCTGGTCGGACGAGAAACCCCTCGCGGTCCAGCTCTTCGGCGCGGGACCTCGAAGCATGGCCGAGGCCGCCCGGATCGCGGTGGAGGCCGGAGCCGACATCATTGACATCAACATGGGCTGCCCGGTGCGCAAGGTCGCCAAGACCGGCGCCGGGGCGGCCCTGCTGGACCACCCGGAGAGGGTGGCGGAGATCGTGACGGCCGTCCGGCTCGCCTGCACCGTGCCGTTGACCGCCAAGATCCGCGCCGGCTGGGCTCCGGAGCGTCCCACGGGCCTGGAGATTGCCCGGGTGATCGCGGACTGCGAGGCCGACGCCGTGACCGTGCACCCGCGCTTCGCCACCCAGCGCTACACGGGTCGCGCCGACTGGCGGCTGATCGGGGCCGGCAAGGGGGCGGCCCGGATCCCTGTGATGGGCAACGGGGATGTGTTCCGGGCCGAGGACGCCCTGAGGATGCGGGCGGAGACGGGGTGTGACGGCGTGATGATCGGGCGCAGCGCCGTGGGGAACCCCTGGATCTTCAGGCAGGTGCTCGATCTGGAGGCCGGGCGGGAGCCGGGAGAGCCGACCCTGTCGGAGCGCCGGGCCCACATCCTGGAGCACTACCGGCTCCTGGCCCGGGCGGTCGGAGAGCAGAGGGCCCCTTACATGATGCGGGGTCTCCTGCTGGCCTATACCAAGGGGCTTCCCTACAGCAGCCGATTCCGGGGCCGGATCACCAGCATCAAGGATTTCGACACCCTGACCGAGCTCATGGACGACTACTTCGAGACCCTGGAGGGGGAGGGCGAACCGTGAAGGTGCGACTGGCCAGGACCGCAGGCTTCTGCATGGGCGTCCGTCTCGCCATGGAAAAGGTCCTGGCCGAGGCGAACAAGGCCGAGGATCCCATCTACACCTTCGGGCCGCTGATTCACAACCGGCAGGTCATGAAGCTGCTGGAGTCCAAGGGCGTCCGGACCGTGGAGACCATGGAGGGAATCCGTGCGGGAACCGTGGTCATTCGGGCCCACGGGATCCCGCCGGGGGAGAGGAAGGCCCTGAAGGCCACCGGTCTCCGCATCATCGACGCCACCTGCCCCCGGGTGGCCCGGGTGCAGGCCATCGTTCGATCGCACACGAGGAAAGGATACACGGCGGTCATCGTCGGCGAGAGGGAACACGCCGAGGTGATCGGTCTCCGGGGATATGCCGAGGGCCCGGTCCATGTGATCGACCGCGTCGAGGACGTGGAGGCTTTACCGGGTGACGAACCCCTGGTGGCGGTGGCCCAGACCACACAGGATGCCGGGATCTTCGAGGAGATCCGGCAGGCCATTCAAGAGCGGAACCCCGACGCCCTGATCTTCGACACGATCTGCGACGCCACCCAGAACCGGCAGGCCGAGGTGTCCTCGTTCGCAGGCCATGTGGACGGGATGGTCGTGGTGGGCGGCTTTCACAGCGGGAACACCCGGCGGCTGGTGCAGGTATCCGAGTCTGCCGGAATCCCCACCTTTCACGTGGAGACCGAGGAGGAGCTGGACCGTGAGGCCCTGGCTCTCATGGGGACCGTGGGCGTTACAGCGGGGGCGTCCACGCCCAACTGGATGATCAAGAACGTGGTGCGGGAGCTGGAGCGCATTCGAAGCCCCAAGGACTCGCGTTTCAGTCAGGCCGTGCTCCGGAATCTGCTGCGGATCTTTCTGTTCGGCCACATCTGGGTGGGCCTCGGGGCCTTCTCGCTGACCCACGCCGCCACCCTGCTCGCGGGCCGCCCTCCGGATCTCGTCCATCCCTCCATGGCGGCGCTCTACATCTGGGCCATGCACGTGCTGAACCGGTTTCTCGACCGTGGAGCGAGCACGTACAACGAGCCGGACCAGGCCCAGTTCTACAGCTCCCACCGGACACGCCTGGTCATCACGGGGCTCGGGGCCGTGGCTGTGGCCCTGATGCTCGCCTGGACCCTGGGGATCACGGTGATGGTCGCCATGGCCGGCGTGAGTCTCCTCGGCATCGTTTACGGCATTCCGATCGTCCCGGTGCGGCGGCGGAACCGGTGGCAGGCCGCGAAGATCAAGGACGTTCCCGGATCCAAGACCCTGGCCGAGTCCCTGGCCTGGGGCGTGGTGATCGCGCTCATTCCGCTCCTGGAGAACGGGGGAACCGCCTGGTCCGGGGTGACGGTCTCCTTCTTCTTCGTGCTGGCCGTGGTTTACGTCCGGTCCGCCCTGTTCGACATCTTCGAGGTGCAGGGCGACATGATCGTGGGCATCGAGACCCTGCCCGTCACCATCGGGGAGCGGCGGACCATGCAGCTGCTGAAGTCCGTGCTGGCCGGGTGCGGGGCGTTGCTTCTCGGCGCCGGCCTCCTGGGTGCAGTGCCGTCCATCGCCTATTACCTGCTCCTCTGTGTGATCTCGCTGGCCCTGACCATTCACACCTATGAAACCCGGTGGCTCTACCCGGGCCTCCGTCTGGAGACCCTGGTGGAGGCCAACCTGATCCTGGCCGGGCTCGTCGGGCTGGCCTGGCAGCCGGCGTCATAACTTCCGTCAGTGTGAGCATCCCCACCTACAACCCGGTGGACCGCGTGGCCACGGCGGGCGCCTCGGTGATCAACCAGTCCTTTCAGGAGACGGAGATCCTGGGGGTGGAGGACGGGTCGTCCGACGAGCCCGCAGAGGCCCTCGAACCCTTCCTCGACCGGATCCGGATCCTTCG
>JAIPEI010000011.1 GCA_021737245.1 Deltaproteobacteria bacterium
GATCTTGCTCTCTATCGACGCAAGCGTAGAGGAAAGGAGGACGACATGAGTGCGCGGACCGTATCTACAAGACAGGCAAGAGACCCGGTATGCGGCTGTGAAATCGCGGCCGGAGAGGCCCACTTCGCCGCGCAGCTCGACGGCAGGCCGTACGCCTTCTGCACCGAGGCCTGTCGTGACCGGTTTCTGAGAGATCCAGGGCGATACGTGGGGATATCAGCAGAAAAAAAGAAGAGAAAGGGTCGCCTGGCGAGGTTCCTGGATCGTCTCGCAAGGAGCAACGAAGAGACGTTCGGCAAGGGGAAGCCCAAGTGCTGCCCGTGAGTCACGGTGTCCGGCTTTGGATGTCCGGGAAGGGCCTTTTCAACGCTCCCGGGGAACATGATTCTGTGGATCCCTTTCCCGGGCCCGAACGGCAGATCCGGGCGTGGCGCAGGGCGAATCGAAAAATGGGGTGGCGCATTCCGGGAGAGGCCTTTCAACGCATTGGACAGGCGCCCCGCCTGACTCCCGAGGACCGCCGCCTGGGTTTCCGGGGGATCGCACTCTGCTACGGATTCGGTGAAACGGAGAGCGGCACGAGCGATCCCGTGCTCTCGGCCGAACGGGCGTGGAGTCATGTTCTTCGCCGCCGCCGGCGCAGGGCCTGGCAGTGCGAGTACATTCGGTTCGGCGATCCCGCATTCATCCGCCTGCGACCCGGCGCCCCTCCGAGGCCGGCCGGGTTCTACTTCGTGAAGGTGAATCTCGGTGAAGGAACCGCGTCACTGTCCGTGAGAAGCGTCCGGCGCTCCCTGGGCGGATTGACGGCCTGGGGTCCCGAAGGGATCCAGCTCGCGGGCATCGTTCACCCCGGCCTCTGTAACGCCATGAATGAACGGAAGATCCCTTTCCTGTCCCTGGGAGATCTCGATGTGGCCCCGTACGGGTTCTCCGACTTTTTCGACGCCCCGCAAATATTCTGCAGCGAAGAGGTCATGGGGCTCGGCATCGGGAACGTGGACCGCGTCTATCCCCGTTTCGTGGTGCCGACCCTGAGGATTGCACACCGATGCACCCGATCCTGATCGACTTGGGTCCGATCGTGATTCGATGGTACGGGGTGATGATCGCCGCCGCGGTTGTCGTCGGGTGGCGGCTCGCCGAAAAGGAGGCCGGGAGGAAAGGGCTCGACCCGCGACACATCGAGCGGTTCCTGCTGCTTGCACTCCCCGCTTCCCTCGCCGGGGCGAGGTTGTACTACGTGGGCTTCGACGACCTCTCCCGTTTCCGGACCGATCCCCTTTCCCTCCTCGCCATCCAGGAAGGAGGACTGGCCGTTCACGGCGCCATCCTGGGCGGGTTGATCACCGCGGTGGTGTTCTCCCGCCTCCGGGGTATCCCGTTTCTCCGGCTTGCCGACACGTTGACCCCTTCCCTCATCCTCGGGCAGGCCGTCGGTCGGGTGGGCTGTTTTCTCAACGGGGATGCGTTCGGCCGCCCGACAAGCCTGCCCTGGGGGGTGGTTTTCTCTTCGGAAAGCCCGGCCGGGACGCAATACGGGAGCACGCCGCTTCATCCCACTCAGCTCTACGAGATGGCCCTCTGCGGCCTGGTCTTCGCGTTTCTATGGAAACGGAGGAGACACGGAAAGGAGGACGGCTGGCTCTTCTTCCGGTACATGATCCTGTACTCGGGCCTGCGCCTGTTCGTGGAGCAGTTTCGGGCCGACCGGCTCATCCTCCTGGATCATCTGCCCGCGGCCCAGGTCATCGGCGTGATCGGCATCGGCTTGGGCGTGATCGGCCTGATCGTGCTGCGGGCCGGCCGGGGAAGCACCCGTCCCGATCCGCTCCGGTGAGCCCGGAGAACACGGCAAAGAAGGACGCTCCGGGCGGTTATCCGGCCGTGGCCTCGATCCATCGAACCACGTCTTTGGCCAGGCGGTCCTCGACCCGCATCCGCCAACCGGCCCGGCGGATGTTTTCCACGGTCCGCCGGTTGATGTTGGCCCCGGTCATGCGGACTGCGAGGGGATTGAGCGCGTCGAAGAGCCGGCCGCGGAATCCGCTCTCGGGACGCATGTGCTCCAGGAGAAGCAGCCGCCCCCCGGGCCTGCACACCCGGCGCAGCTCCCGAAGCCCCCGGACCGGATCCGGCACCGAACAGAAGACGAACGCGGCAAAGACCGTGTCAAAGGATTGATCGGCAAACGCCAGGGCCTGGACGTCCATCTCGCAGAAAGCGACCTCGCGGCCGAGCCGTTCCGCCCGGCGGACGGCCCGCAACAGCATGCGCGGGGAAAAGTCTACGGCCACGACGTCCACCTCGCGGGGGTAACACGGGATGTTCTTCCCGGTTCCAACGCCCACCTCCAGGGCCCTGGGACCCCGGATGCGCTGGGTGAACCGTCTTCGCCAGGCCGCGAAGCGATACCGCTCGGCCGGCTGCTCCATGAGGTCGTAAAACCGGGCGTTTCGGTCGTACCGCCTGCGGACGGCGGCCGTCTCTCGAGGATTCATCGTCCCCCCTTTCCCTGCTCACCCTTCGGGATCGTCCCCCCACGGCCTTCCAGCCGGCGGCGATAGACACGCAGCGGAAGGATCAGACCGAAGAAGGGAATCATGTACATGGCCGCCAGGGTCGGCTCGATCGGGCTGAAGAAGCGCGCCGCGAACACGATCACGAGGACGTTGTTCATGTTCCCGAGGCTCACGGCTGCGGCGAGGCGGTCCTCCAGCGGTTCCCGCCGGGTGACCAGGAGGCCGACGGCCAGGTAAATCGCCGCCAGGATCACGGCCAGGCCCGTGGCCACGGCAATGGTGGCCGGCTTCTGGTGGAAGAACTCGGAGTAGCGGGAGAAGACCGCCAGGTTGATCATGGCGAAGACCGCCAGGGAGATGGGGAACCGGCGCCGGTCGATCCTCTCCAGAATCCCCGGGCCCGTCCGGCGCAGCAGCTCCACCACCGTAACCGGCACGAAGATCACCAGGGCCAGCATCCGGATCATGGCAACCAGGGAAAGGGCCATGGCCTGCTCCGAGAGGAGCTTGACCAGGACCGGCAGGGTGAAGGGCACCAGGGGCGAGGTCACCACCACCAGGACCAGGACCCGGGCGCTGTTCGCGCCCACGAGGTTGGAAATGAAGGGAGCCACCACGCCCGTGGAGATCCCCGTCAAAAGAAGGGCCCCCAGGGCGTACTGCGGGAAGGCCCACCGGAACAGGTAGAAGACCGCCACCGGGAGCAGGACGATCTTGACCGCGGCGAGCAGGAAGATGCCCCGCCAGCCCGATCGAACGGCGTCCCAGATGGTCTCCATTCGAATGGGCAGGAGGCTGATGAAGAGGAGCAGCATCATGAGGTAGAGGGGAAACGGCTGGAACAGCGCGCCGAAATCCGGCGCCAGGATTCCCGCCATCATGGAGGTGAAGAGAACGAGAAGCAGGATGAGGTCGTTGAGTCTGATCATGACTTCCCCACCCTCTCGGTCAGGAGATACGCGTCCGGTTCCAGCCGTGCGAAGATGGACGCGCCCGGACAGGGCGCCACCAGCTTTCGGGCATACCCCGCCCCGAGGACCTGGAACAGCTCGAGACAGCAGGAGCAGAGAAGCGCGCTCCTCTGAATGGAGTACGGGACCACGCCGTCCCCTTCCCGAATGAAGAACCGGGGCTTCAGGAAGTTGGCGTGGTTGGCCGTGTGAACGAGATAGAGGTCCTCATAGTCATCGACCTCGGCCCCCAGCCGGCGCGCCCACCGCATCTGAATCCGCCTCTCGATCTCCTCGGCCCGGGGCCACTCCGGGGGAACACACTTCAGGAAAGCGGGGTCGGCCGTCATGGCTTCCATCTCCGCCCGCCCGGCGTATGCCGGCGGACTGAAATCGGCCCGGGTGATTCTCCCTGTGGACGCCTCCTCATACCCCTCGAGGGGGAAGGAGCTTACGATGAGGAAGAGGCCGTTCCGGTCGGAGCTCCGGTACCAGCTCCCCTGTCTGCCGCAGGTGTCCGCCCAGACCTCGGGTGCCACGCTCGAGACGCGGTTGATCTCGTCGAGCGGGGTGCAGACCACGCCCTTGGCCGACTTGAGTCGCACGCCGCGGGCTGCCAGCTCCTCCCTCAAGCGGGCCTCCCGCTCCCGCGTCATCCAGTAAATCCATTTCTCGTAGACCGGCTTCGGTTTCAAAACGGGCACCCCTCCTTCTCGAACCGCCGGGGACGCTCGAACGAAAACGCCATTGCATTTTGTCCTCGCTGTTATATCATGCCTGACACAAACAAGGGCTGCACCCTTTCGGGCTTCCGAGCGTCCATCAGGGTAGCGGTCTTTGGTCCGTGTGAAAAGGGGGATTTCCACGCCTTTGTTTTTTCAGCTGAAAACCGTGGAGGACATCCTGGACATCATCGGAGGACTCGATGGGCCGGCCGATGAGACGAGGGTTTCCCTGACCGACGCCCTGGACCGGGTCCTGGCCGGCGACGTGATCTCCCCGGAGGCGCTCCCCGGGTTTGCGCGATCCTCCATGGACGGGTTCGCAGTCCGGGCCCGGGACACCTTCGGCGCAACCGAAGGCCTGCCCGCGCTCCTGGAGATATCAGGCGAGGTGGCTATGGGCGCCGAGCCGGATCGGGGGATCGCTCCGGGGCAGGCGGCCCGCATCGCCACCGGCGGCATGCTCCCCGAGGGGGCCGACGCCGTGGTCATGGTGGAGTACTCCCAGGCCCTGGACGAGCGCACCGTCGAGGTGTCGCGCGCGGTCTCCCCGCTGGAGAATGTCATCGGTCCCGAGGACGACGTTCGAAAGGGAGAGCATGTTCTCCCCCGGGGAACCCGCCTTCGACCCCGGGAGCTCGGGGTCCTCGCGGGGCTCGGCCTGGACGGCGTTGCCGTGGTCCGGCGCCCCGTCATCGCCGTCATCTCCACGGGGGACGAGATCGTCCCCGTCGACCGGACGCCCCGGCCGGGCCAGGTGCGGGACATCAACAGCCACACCCTGTCCGCCTTCTGCACCCGCCTCGGCGCCGAGCCTCTCGGCCTCGGGCTCGTCCCGGACCGCTTCGACCGCCTGCGGGAACGGCTGCTGCATGGACTGGAGCGGGCCGACTCGGTCTGGATCTCCGGCGGGAGCTCCGTGGGGACGCGGGACCTCACGGTCCAGGTGCTGGAGTCGATCGACGGCATGGAGATTCTCGCCCATGGCGTCTCCATCAGCCCGGGCAAGCCCACCATCCTCGCACGGAGGGGCCGCTGCACGGTCTGGGGACTGCCCGGTCACGCCGCCTCGGCCCTGGTGGTGGCGGAGATCCTGCTCGGACCGTTTCTTCGCAGGATCACGGGGGAGCGGGGGGAACCCCTTCCGCCCCACGGCTCTGTGGAGGCCGAGCTCAGCCGTAACATCGAGTCCGCACCGGGCCGCGACGACTTCATCCGCGTCCGGCTGCACCGGAAGGAAGGACGCCTGGTCGCCGAGCCGCTCTTCGGCAAGTCCGGACTGATCTCGCCCCTGGCCAGGGCGGACGGGCTGCTGCGGGTGGACCGGTTCACCGAGGGGCTCTACCAGGGGGCCCGCGTGACCGTCCGCCTGTTCGGCGCGTGATTCGGGAGGGAGAAGCCTTGAAGCGAAACGTCTACCTTGCCATGAAACCCCTCGAGGAGGCCCGAAGCCTGTTTCTCGGCCGTTTCCGGGGACGGAGGACGACGCCCGAGCCGGTTCCCGTGGAGGAAGCACTGGGCCGGGTCACCGCCGAGCCGGTCTTCGCCAGGATGTCCGCGCCCACCGAGCACGCAGCCGCCATGGACGGCATCGCCGTCCGCGCACGGGAGACATACGGCACCACGGAGCTGGAGCCGAGGACCTTGGAGCTGGGCCGGGACGCCCTCTGGATCAACACGGGGCAGACCCTGCCGGCGGGATTCGACGCCGTGATCATGGTGGAAAAGCTCCACCAGCCCGACGACCGCCGGGTGGAGATCCGGTCCCCCGCCCATCCCTGGCAGAACGTGCGCAAGGTGGGCGAGGACATCGTGGCCACCCAGCTCCTCCTGCCCCGGCACCACCGGATCCGCCCCCCGGATCTGGGTGCGCTCATCTCGGGCGGCGTCTTCGAGGTGAGCGTGAGAAAACGGCCCGAGACGGCCGTCCTCCCCACGGGATCCGAGCTCGTCCGCCACGCGGACCTGGGTGAGGACCTCCGGGTGGAGCCGGGCTGCATCGTCGAGTACAACTCCGTCATTCTTTCGGGCCTCGTTCGGGAGTGCGGGGCCGTGCCCAGGGTGTGGGACATCGTTCCGGACCGGGAGGACCGGATCCGCGAGGCCGTGATGGAGGCCGTCCGCTCCGATGCGGACCTGGTGGTCGTCAACGCGGGCTCCTCGGCGGGAAGCAGGGACTACACGGCCCACGTGATCGACGAGCTCGGGGAGATCCTGGTTCACGGCGTGGCCATGATGCCGGGAAAACCCACCATCCTGGGGGTGGTGGAGGACAAGCCCGTGGTGGGGAACCCGGGGTACACCGTCTCGGCCGCGCTCTCCTTCGAGCAATTCGTCCGGCCGCTCCTGCTGGAACTCCAGGCCCTCCCCCAAACCGCACCCCGAACCGTCCGGGTGCACCCTTCGCGGGACATTCCTTCCAGGCCCGGCATCGACGAGTTCGTGCGCGTAAACATCGGGCGCATCAACGACCGGGCCGTGGCCACACCGCTCCCGAGGGCCGCCGGCTCCATCACCACCTTGACCCGGGCCGAGGGGATTCTGCGGATCCCCGCCCTGTCCGAAGGGGTGGGGCAGGACGAAGAGGTGGAGGCGGAGCTGCTCGTCCCGGAAGAAGAGCTCGACAAGACCATCGTCATCATCGGCAGCCACGACATCACCGTGGACCTCCTGGCCGACGAGATCCGCCGGCAGGGACGGGACGTCCGTGTCTCCTCCGGCCACGTGGGAAGCCTGGGAGGGCTGCTGGCCCTTCGAAAGGGAAACGCCCACCTCTGCGGAACCCATCTCCTGGATCCGGAGACCGGCGACTACAACGTCCCTTACATCCGGCGGTACCTGGCGGGAATCCCGGTGGCCCTGTTTCACATGGTGGGCCGCGAGCAGGGCCTGATGGTGGCGAGGGGCAACCCCAAGGGCATTCAACGGCTGGAGGATCTGGCCCGGGGGGACGTCACCTTCGTCAACCGCCAGGCCGGCTCCGGCACGCGGGTCCTCCTCGATCACCAGCTGGCGCGGGCCGGCATCGACCCGGCTTCCATACCGGGGTACGACCACGAGGAGTACACCCACATGACCGTGGCCGTGGACGTGCTGAGCGGCGCGGCCGACTGCGGCATGGGCATCCTCGCCGCGGCCCGGGCCCTGGGCCTCGACTTCATCCCCGTGGTGGAGGAGCAGTACGAGCTCGTCATTCCCAGGGCGGAGCTGGAAAGAGAGAACATCGAGCTTCTCCTGGAGACGATCCGCTCCCCCGCCTTTCGTGAACGGGTCCTGGCCCTCGGCGGGTACGACCCTTCCAGAAGCGGGGAGCTCCGAGCCGAGCTGGGTTGAACCGCGCGGCTCCCGCCACGGCGGGCGTCGGCAAGGATGCGAAGAGGACGATCCAACCGCCCGGCGGACATCAATGAAAGGCCGGATCGACGGAAAAGGGGGCAGCGATGGTCGAGCTCAAGCTGAGATCCAGGCAGTGGATCGTAAACGAGCAGGGCGAGATGGTCATGGGTGAAGGCAGACGACGTATCCTCGAGACCATCGAGGAGACCGGATCCATCAACCAGGCGGCCAAGCGCCTGAAGATGTCCTACAAAGGGGTCTGGAGCCGGATCAAGGCCACGGAAAGCCACGTGAACGCACGACTCGTGCGCTCGGACGGCAAACGCGGATCCTACGTGACCGAGGAAGGCAAGGATCTCCTGCGTAAGTACACACGGCTCAAAGCGCAGTGTCTGGAAGCTGATGACCGCATCTTTCAGTCCATCTTCGAGTAGCCCGGCCATGAAATGCATCCTGCCTCCCATCGTGGCCGTGGTCGGCCTTTCCGATTCCGGAAAGACCACCCTGATGGTCGATCTCATCCCTGAGATGCGGCGGCATGGTCTCCGCGTGGGCACCATCAAGCACCACCCCCACGACCTCGACGTCGAGCTCCCGGGCAAGGACACCTGGAAGCATCGCCGCGCCGGCGCCGACGGCACGGTCCTTTCCACCCCGTCCACCATCGCCGTGATCCGCAGCGCGGGCCGCGACCACTCCCCGGCCGAGCTCGCCGGGCTCCTGGCCGACATGGACATCGTGCTGGCCGAGGGCTACAAGAACGCCGAGGTTCCCAAGGTCGAGGTCCATCGGGCCGATCTCGGCCGTCCCCCCCTGTGCCTGGACGACCCGTTTCTCCTGGCCCTGGTCACGGAGGCGGACGTTCCCCTGTCGCCCGTTCCGCGGTTTCACCCCCGGGACGCGTCCGGCCTGGCCCGTTTCCTTCTCCGGCGCCTCGGTCTGCGCCCTTGACGGACCGGGCTTTCCGGCCCCGCGCCTCCCGTTTCCGATGTCCAATTAGTGCTTGCATGCGGAATCGCGGGATATTAGTAATAAGGGCTCATTGAACAACCGGCCGCCTCTTGCGCAGCAGGCGGCGCATGAGCATTTTCCACGCGTGCGCAAAGGGTTACGATAATGATCCCGATGTCGATCCAGCCTCTGGTCCTTCCGGTCGGGGCCGTGGGAGCAGGGTTCGGCGGCGACGTTCTCCAGATGGTCGTCAACGCCGGCCTGATGGTGAAGTTCGTCATGCTGATCCTGCTCCTGTTCTCCGTGGTCTCCTGGTCGATCATCTTCATGAAATGGCGCCTTTTTCGGAAGGCACGGGCCGAGTCAGACTACTTTCTCGAGCGCTTCTGGGAGGGAACGGAGTTCGGAAAGCTGCTGAACGAAACGGCCGACTTCGGCTTCAGCCCGATCGCGCAGGTCTTTCGGGCCGGGTACGCGGAGTTCCGCCGGGTCCGGAAGCTTCACACCACACCCTCCGGGAGCGGGGAGGAGACCATTCGCCCTGTGCTCGACCAGGTGGAGCGGGCCCTCCGGCGCTCCTCCACCCAGCAGACGAGCCGCATGGAGAGGACCATCTCGTTTCTGGCCACCACGGGGAACACTGCGCCGTTCATCGGACTCTTCGGTACGGTGTGGGGGATCATGGAGTCCTTTCACGGAATCGGGCTCCGCGGTTCGGCGAGCCTGGCCGTCGTCGCACCGGGGATCTCCGAGGCGCTCATCGCCACGGCTGCGGGACTCGCAGCGGCCATTCCGGCCGTCGTGGCCTACAACTACTTCAGCCGCAGGGTCGTCGTATTCACCTCGGAGATGGAAACGTTCGCCTCGGACCTGCTGAGCGTCATTGAAAGGCAGCACTTGAAGCAGCAGGCGTCCTCCAGGGAGCGCTGAGGAGACTCCTTTCATGATGACCAACGGCGGAAAGCGGCTCATGTCCGACATCAACGTCACGCCCTTCGTGGACGTGATGCTGGTGCTGCTCATCATCTTTATGGTCACCGCACCCATGATGATGCAGGGCGTGGAGGTGGACCTTCCCCAGACCACCACGAAAAACATCAAGACCAAGGAGGAGCCGCTTTTTCTGACCATCAGCAAGCAGCAGGAGATCTTTCTCGAGCAGGACCGGATGAAGCTGGAGGATTTGGAGGGAAAGATCAGGACCATCAGCAAGTACCGCCGGGACAAGGGCATCCTGTTGAGAGCGGACCGCGAGGTCCCCTACGGATTCGTGATCCAGGTGATCGCCAGGCTCAAGAGGGCCGGGGTGGAGAACCTGGGCATGGTCACGGAACCCGAGGACTGACGGGTCGGGACGCGGACGTATGTCTCGAACGTGGGAAAACGCGGAGAGGTTCGATTCGGACGGGATGCGGTGGAGCCCCGTGGTGATCGTGTCCGTGCTGTTGCATGCCGCCGTCTTCTCCCTGATGTTCCTCGTGCCGGACTCGTTCTCCATCCGCAGGCCCGCCCGGCCGGGAACGGTCTATGAAGTCCGGCTCGTGGAGATGCCCGGGGAGCCGGGGGGCGCGAAGGAAACCGTTGCGGCGAAGCAGCAGGCGACGCCTCCGAAGAAGGAGCCTCAAAAGGCCGGCCCCGTGCCGGCCCCGAAGCCGGCCAAACGCATCGCCGAGGTCCAGCGGGAGAAAAAGCCTGTGGTGGTGGCCAAGAAGACGGTCAGGAAAGACACCACGCCGGTGAAAAAGCGGGAGGTGTCCCCTTCCGAGGCCATCGAGCGGGCCATCTCGAAGATCGACCGGAAGGTCCAATCCGAAAAGACGCCGCCCCCCTCCCCGCCTCCCAAGACCGGAGGAAGCCACCTGGAGCGGGCCCTGGCCGACATCCAGTCGAGGGCGGAAGGGCAGCCGGGGACCGGCGCGGGCCGTGCCGGTGCGGGCGGCGTCGTGGGCACCGTTCTGCAAATTTACAAGGCCACCATCACCCAGTGGATTGCGGGCAACTGGTCCTACCCGGCGGCCCTGCAGCCCGAAGGAAACCCGGAGGCCACGGTCCTGCTCGAGGTAAGGCGGGACGGCACCATCACCTCGAGCCGATTCGTGAAACGATCCTCCAACGCCGTCTTCGACGAGTCGGTCCTCCGGGCCGTGGAGCGGTCGAACCCTTTGCCTCCGTTTCCGGAGGCGTACAGCAAGAGCCGAGATGAAATCGAGATTCGTTTCAACCTTGAAGAGCTGCAACAAGGCTAAGCCGGCCTTTCTGATCCTGATGCTCTGGGCGGCGGTCGTCCTGGTTCCGAACCTTGCCCCGGCCCGGATCTTCATCGACATCAATGCGCCGGCCGTGCAGAAGCTCCAAATCGCCGTTCCCGCCTTCAGCACCCGCGCCTCGGGGGCCGCCGAGCCGGGGTTCGGGGGAAAGCTCGCCGATATCGTGGCGAACGACCTGGAGATCAGCGGGTACTTCGTGTCCATCGAGGAGGATGCCTTCCTGCCCGGGGCGGTCAAGGATGTGGCACGGGACGCCATCCGATTCAAGGACTGGTCCCTGATCGGGGCGGAGCTGCTCCTCGCCTGCACCTACAATGCCATCGGCCAGAGCCTGGAGCTCGAGGTCCGCCTCTACGACGTGTTTCGCGCAAGGCGGGTCTACACCAAGCGGCTCCTCGGAAAACGGAACGACCATCGGACCCTCGCCCATCGGCTGAGCAACGAAATCATCTACCTGCTGACCGGACAGAAGGGCATGTTCCTCTCCCGCCTGGCCTACGTCAACCGGCTCCAGGGAAAGGAGAACGTCTACAAAGAAATCTTCACCTGTGACGTGGACGGGCACAACGCCGAGCAGCTCACCTTCGACAAGGGCCTTTCGATCCTGCCGCGGTGGTCGCCGGACGGGAAAAAGCTCCTCTACGTCTCCTACAAGGACGGCGGTCCCATGCTCTACCTGAAGGAGCTCGGCACGGGTGTGGACCGCAGGATCTCGGCGCGCAAGGGGCTGAACATCGGTGCGAACTGGGCGCCCGACGGAAGACAGATCGCCCTCACCCTCAGCCACGGGGACAACCCGGACATCTACACCATCGACCTGAAAGGAAACATCCTCGACCGGCTGACCAGGCACTGGGGCATCGACGTCTCTCCGGTCTACTCGCCCGACGGCCGGAAGATGGCCTTCGTGTCCAACCGCTCCGGCTCGCCGCAGATCTATATCCGCGACCTGCAGAACGGCGAGGAGAGGCGGCTCACGTTCGAGGGCAAGTACAACACGTCCCCCACATGGTCCAGCCTGAACCGGATCGCGTTCTCCGGAATGGACGGCGGCCGGTTCGATATCTACACGATCAATGCGGACGGAACGGGTCTTCAGAACCTGACCCAGGGCGGGGGCAACAACGAGGACCCCTGCTGGTCCCCGGACGGCCGGTACCTCGCCTTCAGCTCGAACCGCGAGGGGGGGTACCACCTCTACCTCATGACCGCCGGGGGGCGGAACCAGACGAGAATCTCCTTTCAGGAGGGTGAGCAGACATCCCCCAGCTGGTCGCATTACTGATCTTTTCTTCTCCCGCGGGATGCAGGAACCGGACGGGTAAGAAGCGATTCGGAAACCGGCACGGTCCGGATCAAAAAAAAGTCGCGGCGCCACCCTTAAATTCTTGAACCCAAAACAGGAAAGTGGTAAAAGTAAGGTGCTTTCGTTCCGGCATCGATTCCCGGGTTGACATCGCAAGCGTGTATATCGCCAACAAATATTTATCAGGAGGGATATAGAGGATGAAGAAGAAAGCACTGTTCGTCTGGATGGTACTGGTCATTGCTTGTTCCTCACTCTTGCTGATGACCTCGTGTGCGAAAAAGCAGATCGGCGCCGGTGAGGCCGAAGGCATGCAGGAACAGCCCGCTGTGACCGAGGAGGCGGAGGTTCCCTCGGACGAAGGATATGCTGAGCGGGAAAAGCAGCGGCAGGCTGAACTGGAAGCCCTTCGCCAGAAGCAGCTCGAAATCGATGCGTTCGAGTCCGTGAACATCTACTTCGATTTCGACAAGTCCGAGTTGAAGCCCGAGTCCCAGATCGCTCTCAAGAACAAGGCCGCCTGGCTCGAGAACAACCCCGAATACTCCGTTCGAATCGAGGGACACTGCGACGAGCGCGGAACCAATGAGTACAACCTCGCGCTGGGGGAACGTCGCGCCAACGCTGCGGCGAACTTCCTCATGAGCCTTGGAATCTCCGGCGACCGGATCCGAACCATCAGCTACGGCGAGGAAAGGCCGGCCGACCCGCGTCACAACGAGACGGCATGGGCCCGGAACCGGCGCGACGAGTTCAAGCTGTTCAAATAGCCTTCGCATTCGGGGGGCTGTCGAGAATCCCGTGCCGCCTGTACCGCACCCGGGACTCGAGGTCCCCGGATGGCTGAACCGAAGGGATGCGCCGCAGCGCCGACCCGAACCGAACACAACGCGGGGGTGCCGGTCTGTTTCAAAGACCGGCACCCTGTGTTTGACGGGCAAGAACCCGCTCGGCCGCAGCCGGCGGCACCGTAACCCACCGCAGTCCGTTGAATCGCGGAGGAGCGGATCCTTTGCCTGCGGGCTTTTTACGGCTCCATCATGTGTCTCTAGACCATCACGGGGATCCACGATCCATGGCAAGACTTCGCAACTGGCTTCTGCCCGCCATCGCCTGCCTGCTGCTCTCCTCCTGCGTCTACGACCAGGAGATGTCCTATTTCAACAACCAGATCGTCTCCCTGAACCGCAGGGTCTCCTCTCTCGAGGAGTCCGCGGGCGGTGATCTTGGCTCCAAGCTCGACACGCTGCAGTCGAGCCAGGCGCGCCTTCAGCTGGAGATCGATCAGATCAAGACCGAAGTGAGCGAGCTCTCCGGCCGCACGGAGGACAACGAGCACCTCGCCAGGCGGATCGTGGAGCAGGACCTGAGCGACCTGGACGCCATGAAGGCGCGGCTCGAGGAGTTGACCGAAAAGCTGGACCGAATGGACCGCATGGTTCGCCGGCAGCAGCAGTACTTGGGTCTCGAGCCCCCGGAGGAACCCGCCCCCGCAGAGACCTCCGCCCCTCAGGCCCGCCCCGCTCCCCCCCCGGCCGGGGGCCCGTCCGCCCCGGAGGAAGCCATGCCTTCCGGCGAGATCGAGCTGTACGAGTATGCGCTCGGCCTCTACCGCGAGGGCGACTACAAGGAGGCGCAGAAGACCTTCGACTCGTTCCTGGACCAGTACCCCAAGTCCGACCGGGCGGACAACGCCCACTTCTGGATCGGCGAGGCCCACATGGCGCTCGAGCAGTACGAGCAGGCCATCCTCGCCTTCCAGAAAGTAATCAAGGACTATCCCAAGGGGAACAAGGTGGCGAACGCCATGCTTCGCCAGGCGGTGGCCTTCCTGGAGATCAAAGACAAGACGAGCGCGCGCCTGCTCCTCAAGAAGATCGTCAAGGAGTACCCCGGCACGAACGAGGCCGAGCTGGCCAAGAAGAAGCTCGAAGCGCTGTAAAAGCTCAGGGGAAGGCGGCGGCATGCAATATGCCGCCATGCGGACCCCCGCAACGCAACGGTGGAATGAGGCGGCGGGACCGGAGATCAGCCTTTCCCGGGCGGGGCCCCCTTGAGAAACCCCCGGTGGATCACGAACTTCTCGTACCCGGCGATGATGTCGCGGCGGCTGATGACCCCGACCACCCGGCGGGAATCCGGCCCGTCGATGACGGGCAGGATGGCGTAGTCCCCCTGGCTGATGCGGCTGAGGGACAGGAACAGGCTGTCGTCGGCCGTCACCGTGACCACCTGCCTGGTGGCGAAATCCTTCGCCTTCAGGGTCTTGATCTCTTCCGTGAGAGGGTAGTGCTCGATGTCCGAGAAGGACATCACGCCGGTGAGCCGCCCTTGGGCGTCCACCAGGGGAAAGCTCCGGTGCTTGCTGCGGAAAAAGAAGTCGTGGAGCTCGTCCGCCGGCATCTCCTCCTGGATGGTTCCGGGCTCGGCGTTCATGGCCTCGCGGACCCGGATGGTCTTGAGCTGGGAAACCTCGCGGTCCGACTCGATGTTGATCCGATGGAGCCCCGACTTGATGGTGTCCACCCGCTGGTTGTAGTACTGGATCACCTCCCGGCGGTCCAGCATCCCCAGGAGAATGCGCGGGTCGTCCTCCCGCACCACCGGCAGCTGCCGGATGTTGCGTCCGGTGAACTTCTTCAGCACCTCGTTCAGATCCTCGGACGGGGTGGTGGCGATGATATCCGTGGTGGCGATGTCCTTCATGAGCACCAGATCGCCGATCTCCTGGGTGAAGAGCACGCTGCGGATGTCGTTGATGGAGAAGATGCCGGTCAGATGCTTGTCCTCGTCCACCACGGGGAAGTAGTGCTGCCGGGTCGAGCTGAAAAACCGCCTGAAGGCGCTGAAGGGCATGTTCTCCGGGATCATCTCCACCTTCCGGACCTGAGGCATGAGCTCCTTGACCCGGATCGTCCCGAGCACATCCACGAAAAAGTCCCCCAAATGCGCGTTGGAGTCCACCGGGGAGGGGACCTGCTTCTCATAGATGGTCCACCGGCGGGACAGCAGAAAGGCCAGCGAGCAGACGAGGAGACTGGGGAGCAGGAGGTGATAGGAGTTCGTCATCTCGCTGACGAAGATGATCGTCGAGATGGGGGTGTTGGACACGGCCGAGAAGAACCCCGCCATGCCGACGATGACGAAGGCGCCCGGCTGGGTGACCACGCCGGGCATGACGGCGTGAAAGATCCGCCCGACGGCCCCGCCGAAGGCCCCGCCGATGACCACCGAAGGGCCGAACACGCCGCCGCTGCCGCCCGATCCGATGGAGAAGGACGTGGTCAGGATCTTGCCGAAGGCCAGGCCGAGGAGGAAGAGCGTCGAGAGCTGGTTGTCCAGGGCCATCTGGGCGAATCCGTACCCGAAGGCCAGGGTCTGGGGAAGAAAAAACCCGATCAGGCCGGTACAGAGACCGCCCACCGCGGGCTTGAGATGGTTCGGGATATGAACGCGCCGGGCGAAGAACCGCTGCACCCCGTAGAACGACTTGACATACAGCGCGCCCCCGCCCACGAGCACGAACGCCAGCACGACGTAAGGGCCGAGCTCCAGCGGATTTCTGAACAGGAAGTCCTGGGAGTCGAACAGGGAGCCCCACCCGAACACCAGGCAGAACAGGCAGTAGGCCACCACAGAGGAGATGCCGGCCGGGATGATCACCTCGGACTCGAACTCGGGCTCCTTGTACAGGACCTCCGCCGCGAACAGGGCCCCGGCCAGGGGGGCTCGAAAGATGCTCCCCACCCCGGCTCCTATGCCGGCGGCCAGCATGATGCGCCGGTCCCGCTCCGAGAGGTTGAGCCGGGTCGCGAGAAAGGATCCGAACCCGGCCCCGATCTGGGCGATGGGTCCTTCGCGCCCCCCCGATCCTCCTGAGGAGAGGGTCACGGCCGAGGCGATGGTCTTGATGATGGGGATGCGGCCGCGGATGAACCCGCCGCGGTTGTGGTAGGCGTCGATCGCGGCATCCGTCCCGTGGCCCTCGGCCTCCGGTGCGAAGGTGTACACGAGCCATCCGCTCACGATCCCCCCCATGGCGGGCAGCAAGAGGAGCATCCAGCGCCGGAACGGAACGCCCGCGGGATGGAACAGATGGGTCTCACCGGCGGGGGCCGGAGGCCGGTACCCCGCCATGAGCTCCATTAAGCCGTAAGAGCCCAGTTGACACAGATAATGAAACACGATCGAGCCCAGACCGGCGATGATGCCGATCAGGACATAGTAGAACATCCGCTTCCCCGCCATGCTCAGGCGTGGATCGCGCAGTGCGTTTTGGATCAGCTGAACCATGACTAAGCCTCGAACCGGAGTCCCCGCATGCTGAAGCCCGCCCCCCGGACTGGCCGGCCGGTCTTTTGAAAAGCCCGCTTATACGCCTCCACCGCCCTCCCGTCAAGGATGTTGCTCGAGCCGGACGGACGGAGGGGCTCAGGGGAGGCATCCGCTGCACGGGCTGTACCCTTCCCAGAACGCCCTCCGCTTCGTCTCGAATCGGATTTCGTTGTCCTCGTGAATCCTCTTCGCGTACCGGCATCCAGGACGGTGAAAGCGGTAGGATCTTCGGCTCCCGAGGTACGGTCCCTCCCCGGAACCCGCCTCCCGGCCCCAGATCCCCGCGAGGCGGGTCATGGCCTCCCGCTGCGCCTCGATCAGCCGATCCAAATGCTCGAGGTTGGGCGGAAAGGCCCGGACCCGGGCAAGGCCGTGCCTCAGGAGCTCTGCGTTGAGCATGCGACCGTCGGGCAGGTACACGTAGGCCAGCCATCGGCCATGGCGGTCCTTTCTCTGCCGGTCGAACTCCAGACGGATGGACGCACCCAGAACCGCCTTCCGGTTGAAGGCCCTTGCGGCTTCGGCCAGGAACCCGGGCTCCTCCTCTTCGGTTCCCATCTCCGGCGTGTCGATGCCCAGGTATCGGATGCGTTTGCCGTCCTCGAGAAGTACCGTGTCCCCGTCGTACACGAAACGCACCTCGCTCCCGCCGTACCCGAGGACCGGGATCCACAGAAGAATGAAGAGGTAAATTGGGAGGGAATAACGTTTCATAACCGACAGCGATTTTTGTTTTTTTAGAATGGGGTTCGGAGGAAGGGAGAGACAGGTTAAGGATAGAAGGATAAGAATGCTTGGCCTTCGGCTTGAACGTTATACTTGACTTTGTCGTTCTTAAAAATTATATATAATCGGACCCGATTTGGCAACCTTTGCGAAGAAACCATGGAGCGTTCGAGGGAGTCGGCCATGCCTCAGATCATGACAACGAAAGAGCTCGCCAAGTACCTTAAACTTCACGAAATTACTATCTGCAAGTATGCGGCGGAGGGGAAAATCCCCGCCATAAGGATCGGAAGGGTGTGGCGCTTCGACAAAGAGGCCATCGACAAGTGGATCAGCGGCGAACAGAAGAAGTGAACCCACCGACCCGGGTCTCAGCTCGGGTAGAGGAGGCAGGGGTGACGCTGCTCCCTGAACTGCGAGAGATCCTCCTGCCAGCCCTCGCGAAGCTCGAGCGGCTCCGCCCCGCCCTCGACGGCCTTTCGTAGATTGGTATCCCCCAGAATCAGGTCGATGGGAAGCCGCTCCGTCTCGTACTCGTAGGGCGGGTCCCGCCAGGCGAAACGCTCTCCCGCATCCCGGAGGACCGCGCACAGCAGGGCCAGGG
Source organism: Deltaproteobacteria bacterium (assembly GCA_021737245.1). Classification (GTDB taxonomy): domain Bacteria; phylum Desulfobacterota; class DSM-4660; order Desulfatiglandales; family HGW-15; genus JAIPEI01. Next base: position 17,720 of record JAIPEI010000011.1, read on the forward strand.
AGGCCAGGTAGGGCTGGAAAGCTTCTGCGTCCAGCACGTGGATGAGGAAGCCCCGGCACGGCTGCTCCGCCCACTTGTGGAAGGTCGGCTTGAAGGAGAAGGGCTGGAGAACGGCCCCTTCCACGGCCCCGGAAGGGACGAGGGTCAGGAGCCGTTCGGGGCGCAGGAAAGGCGCCCCGAAGATCTCGAAGGGACGGCACGTGCCGCGCCCCTCCGACACGTTGGTTCCCTCCCAGAGCACCTGGCCCGGATACACGAGGGCGGTTTCCGGAAGGGGCATGTTGGGCGACGGCATGACCCACCTCAACCCGGTTTCCTTCCAGAGCATCGCCCGCCGCCACCCCGCCATCCGGATCACTTCCAGGTCCACGTCGATCCGCAGGACGCCCTTGAAATAGAGGGCCAGCTCCCCCATGGTCAGGCCGTGCCGCATGGGAATGCGCGCCGGCCCGACGAACGAATGCATGTCCGCAGCGAGGAGGTTCCCCTCCACCGCATCCCCCCCCAGGGGGTTGGGCCTGTCCAGGACGACCACGCGCCGTCCGGATCGAGCGGCCGCCCGCATGCAGTTGAGAAGCGTCGAGGCGAAGGTGTAGACCCGCGTGCCCGCGTCCTGAAGATCCACGATCAGGACATCGATCTCCTCCAGCATCTCGGGCAGGGGCTCCCGCCGGTCCGCATACAGGCTGTAGACGGGCACGCCCAGGTCGGCGTCGTAAGCGTGATCCGTCTCGATCATGTTGTCCTGGTCTTCGCCGCCATACCCGTGCTGGGGGCCGAAGAGCGCCCGAAGGCCTCCCGGAAGGGCGTCTGCCACGACGCGGCCGGCCGGCCGGAGGGCGGCGTCCACCGATGCCTGATTGCACAGGAGTCCCAGGCGCGCCTGACGAAATCGCTTCCATCCGGCCTCTCGAAAACGGTCCAGGCCCGAGGCCACCTTCGTCACGTTGTCCCTCCTCCGGTTCCCATGAGATATGCGTATGTGAAGGTGTATGTTCAGGGAAACCTCAAGTCAAGAAAATCCCTCCAAAGGTCCGTTCATTTCCCGGTGTCCTCAGGGTCATGACGGACCGCGGCGTTCCGCCCCCGCACCGAGATTTGAATGGACACCCTGAAAGGTGCATGGTAAGTTTATCGGTCGTGCTGCACGAAACCGGGAACCGCGGCCATGGATCCCCATCAGGCAGCGGACCGTCAAGAAAACAAGGGGCTCCCAGACCCCGGGAGGAAGAAGCGCATGCTGCTGAGTCTGATGAGAAGGCACGCCAAGTCTTACCTGATCAAGTTCCTGATCGCCGTCATCGCTCTCGTCTTTATTTTCTACTTCGGGTACTCCTTTCGCAGCGACAAAGGCACCAAGGTGGCCGTTGTCAACGGTGAGCCCATCTCGGGCGTGGAGTACCGCAAGGCGTACGGCGAGATGCTGAGCGCTCTCCAGCGCCAGTACGGCAACATGTGGAGCGATTCGCTGGTCGAGGTGTTCGACCTGAAGAAAAGGGCCCTCCAGGGGCTCATCGACGAGAAGCTGCTCAGCCAGGAAGCGCGGCGCATCGGCCTCAGGGTCACAGAGGACGAGATCCGGAGCGAGATCATGGCCTACCCTGCGTTTCAGTTTCAGGGGCGGTTCGACGAACGGCGCTACCGGACCGTGCTCGACCAGAATCGCATGAGCCCCGAGGATTTTGAAGCCACGGTGTCCCAGGTGCTTTTGAAGGACAAGGTGAGCCAGTTCATGACGGCCTTTCTGCCCATCACAGAGCAGGAAGCGCTCGAGTACTACACCTACACCAACGAGCAGACCCGGATCCGCTTCGTGACCCTGACCCCCGAGACGTTCCGGGAGTCCGTGCAGCTCGAGCCCGGCGACCTGGAGGACTACTTCTCGGCACACCGGGAGGGCTACCGGATTCCCGAGCAGGTTCGCGTCGCCTACATCGAGGTGAACCCCGAGCAGTTCCAGGACCGCGTCCAGGTGTCGGACGAGGAGATGCGGGCCTACTACGAGGATAACCTCGACCGGTACAAGGTGAAAAAACAGGTCAAGGCGAGGCACATCCTTTTCCGGCTGCCCGAGGACGCCTCGGAGGAGAAGGAAAAGGAGGTCCGGGAGCGGGCCCGCGAAATCCACGAGCAGGCCAAAGCGGAAGGCGACTTCGCCGAGCTCGCCCGGACCCACTCAGAGGGGCCGACCGCGGACGAGGGCGGAGAGCTCGGGTACTTCTCGTCCGGAGAGATGGTCAAGCCGTTCGAGGAGGCGGCGTTCAACATGGAGCCCGGGGAGATCAGCGACCTGGTCAGGACTCAGTTCGGCTTCCACATCATCAAGGTGGAGGACGTCCGGGAGGCCCGGACCAAGCCCCTGGAAGAGGTCCGGGATGAGATCCGGGAAAATCTTCTGGGACTCGCCGCCGCGGATCTGGCCCACGAAAAGGCCCTCTCCCTGATCGACCAGATGCCCTATGACGTGGACCTGGCGGCCTATGCCGGGGAGCAGGGCGTGGCGGTCGAAAAAACGCCGTTCTTCAGCCGGAACGACGAGATCCCCGAGCTGGGAGGGGACGACCGGCTCCGGGAGGTGATCTTCTCGCTCGAACCCAACGCAGTGAGCGACGTCATCGAGCACGACGGCCGGTTCTATCTCTTCCAGGTCATGGAAAAGAAGGAGCCTTACCTGCCGGAGCTGGGGGAGGTGGCGGAGCAGGTGCGCGGGGACCTCGTCCTGGAGCGGGCCCGCGAAAAGGCCCGATCCGAGGCCGAGAATCTCCTGGAGCGGCTGCGCGGGGGAGAAGCCTGGGAGACGCTGGTCGCCGATGAGGGCCTGGAGCCGCAAACCTCGGATCTCTTCAAGCGCGGAGGCCGGATCCAGGAATCGGAACCGCCCCGGCTCTCCAGGAAGCGGCCTTTGGCCTCGACGCGGAGGACCC
>JAIPEI010000012.1 GCA_021737245.1 Deltaproteobacteria bacterium
GCCGCCTTGACCGCCAGCATGATGCTCTCCGTGCCCCCGCTGGTGAAGTTCCCCACCGCCTCGTCGTCGCCCCCCAGGTGGTCCGAGAGCATGCCCGCGAGCTCGTTCTCCAGCCGGAGAAGGCTGGGAAACGCCGTGAAGTCCAGCCCGTTCTCAGCGAGGGACGCGGAGTAGGCCGCCTTGCCCACGTTCATGATCTCCTCGCCCGGGTCGAACACGTACCCGAACACGCGCCCGGAGCGCCAGTCCACGTCCCCCTTCCGAAAGGTCTCCAGCCGCTGCAGGATCCCCTCCCTGTCCATGCCCTTCTTGGGAATGCCCATGTGAGAAAGCGCCTCCTTTTCGAGTGGGTTGTCGGTCAGCGTCTTCTTGTACCACAAATGGCCGTGAAATGGCCACGCTGGATCGCGATACACCATGCCCTTACAACGGTTTCTTTTCGTTGACAGGAAGGGAAGCATTGATCATACTTCGGGGCGTCCTGGAGCGGCGGATTCTTTCTTCGACCACGACCTTCACATGGAGGGAAGTCACCATGAAACGCTTGGTACTGCTGGCTTTTGTTTGCTTGCTGGTCCTTCCGGCCGCGGCTGTCGCGGGCGGTCCCGACATGGAGCCGGGCCTGTGGGAGATCACCACGGAGTCCCGCATGCAAGGCATGAACATCCCCGCCTCGACCATGACCCAGTGCCTCACCGAGGACGACATGGTCCCCCGCAACACCCAGCCCGGCCAGGACTGCGAGATCACCGGCATGACCATGTCCGGCGACACGGTGCGGTGGAAGATGCGCTGCGGCGGTCAGGGCGAAGAGGTCGAAAGCACGGGTCAGATCCGTTACCACGGCACCTCGTTCGAAGGGACCATCACCACGACCATCGGGAGCACGGGGATGACCGTGGAAAGCACCCTCAAGGGAAAACGGTTGGGCGACTGCAACTAGCCCCCGCCGGAAGCGGCTTCGCAGGGGGCCGTTTCACGCCCGGAGGCCGGTCCGTCCCGCCCGGTTCCCGGCAACCCTCCTGAAACGAGCGTCCCCCCAAAAAGGACTTGACATCGAGTCCGCCCCCCCTATATAAGACATTTATGATCTTATATATCTTGCATCTGGGAGGCGTCCCGTGCGCTTGACCCGCGCCGCAGAGTATGCCGTCCGCTGCATCCTGTACATGAGCGGGCGGGAGGAGGGCGCCTTGGTGGGCCGCGGGAAGGTGACCCGCGCCATGGGGATCCCCAAGGCGTTCATGGCGAAGATCGCCCAGCAGCTCGCCAAGGCGGGGTTCATTCAGATCGTCCAGGGGGCCGGCGGCGGCTACAGGCTCCGCCTTCCGCCGAAGCGGATCACCCTGCTGGACGTGGTGGAGGCCGTGAACGGGAGCATCCTGCTCAACGACTGTCTCATGGGGGCCGGGACCTGCTCCCGCGACGCCGACTGCCCGGTTCACCGGGTCTGGCGGAAGGCCCGGGAAGGCCTCCGGGACACGCTCAGGGAGGCCGATTTCGAGCGGCTGGCCCGTGAAGAGGCCGGCGGTTTCCCGAAGGGCCCGGACGGCTGCCTGCATACCCTCGCCACCCGCAAACCTGAACCGGAGGATTGATCATGGAGGTCTTGTGGTTGTCCAGGCTTCAGTTCGCAGTCGCCACGTTCTTTCACTTTCTCTTCGTTCCTCTCACCCTGGGGCTCTCCGTGCTGATTGCGATCATGGAAACGGCCCACGTGAAAACGGGGGACGAGGAGTACCTTCGGATGGCGAAGTTCTGGGGGAAGATCTTCCTGATCAACTTCGTCATCGGCGTGGTGACCGGAATCACCCTGGAGTTCCAGTTCGGCACGAACTGGTCCCGCTACTCTGCCTTTGTGGGGGACATCTTCGGCTCCCTTCTGGCCATCGAGGCGACCGCCGCCTTTTTCCTGGAGTCCACCCTGATCGGGGTCTGGGCCTTCGGGTGGAACCGGCTCTCGAAAAAGGCCCACGCCACGGTCATGTGGCTCATCGCGGGGGCGTCCACCCTTTCCGCCGTCTGGATCCTGATCGCCAACGCCTGGATGCAGCACCCCGTCGGGTACACCATCCGCAACGGACGGGCCGAGCTCACGGACTTCGCCGCGGTGGTGTTCCAGAAGTTCGCCGTGCTCGAGTTCATCCACACGGTGAGCGCCGCCTTCATCCTGAGCGCTTTCTTCGTCATGGGCGTGAGCGCCTACCACCTCCTCAGGCGACAGCACGTCTCCTTCTTCACGAGATCGTTTCGCATCGCCCTGGTCTTCGGCCTGGTTTTCTCCGCGGTGGAGGTCCTCGAGGGGCATCTCCACGGGGCGGACCTGGCGGAGAAGCAGCCCGCCAAGCTGGCCGCCATGGAGGCCCACTGGGAGACCTCGACGAACGTCCCCAAGTACCTGCTCGCCCTGCCCGACGAGGAAAACGAACGAAACACGCTGGAGCTGTTTCCTCTTCCCGGCATGCTCAGCCTGCTGGCCGGACACAGCGTGGACGCGGAGGTCACGGGGCTGCGCGACATACCCGGGGACGAACGCCCGCCGGTGCTCATCTCGTTTCTCTCCTTCAACCTCATGGTGGGGCTCGGCTTCTACTTCCTCCTGATCACCGTCGTGGGGTGGTTCAAGCGAAACCGCTTGACGGAGAGCCCGTTTTTTCTTCGCATCATGCTCTACTCCATTCCCCTTCCCTACCTCGCCTCCGAGCTGGGGTGGACGCTGGCCGAGGTGGGTCGGCAGCCCTGGATCGTCTACGGGCTCATGAAGACCTCCGAGGCCTTCTCGCCGGTGGCCGCCTCCCAGGTGGCCTTCACGCTGGTCGCCTTCGTGGCGATCTACGGCCTGCTGGGCGCCGTAGGGTTCTACTTCATGGCCCGCATCGCCCGAAGGGGGCCCCTCCCCGCCTGACCGCGCTCCAGGCCGGGAACGAACACACCGAGCGCACCACGCATCAGGGAGATGGACCATGGTTTTGCAGACGATCTGGTTTTTTCTCTGGGGACTCTTGTGGGCAGTCTACTTCATGACCGACGGGTTCGACCTCGGGCTCGGCAGCCTCCTGCCGTTCGTCGCCCGGGACGAGAAGGACCGCAGGGCGGTCTACCGGGCCATGGGACCGATCTGGGACGGCAACGAGGTCTGGCTCATCGCCGCGGGCGGCGTAACCTTCGCCGCCTTTCCGACGGTCTACGCCGTCATGTTCAGCTCGCTATACTCCCCCCTCATGCTGATCCTCTTCGCCCTGATCCTGCGGGGCGTCTCGTTCGAGTTCCGCTCCCAGGTGGAGAGCGCGGCCTGGCGGCGGATGTGGGACGCGGGAACCTTCGTGGGCAGCTTCCTCCCGGCCGTCCTCTTCGGCGTGGCCTTTGCCAACATCTTCCAGGGGATTCCCTTCGACGGAAACGGGGTCTACCGGGGATCCCTGCTCACCCTGCTCAACCCTTACGGGCTCCTGGGAGGGCTCCTGTTCCTGCTCCTTTTTCTCGAGCACGGGGCGCTCTGGCTCGCCGTGAAAACCGACGGCCCCCTCCACGATCGGGCCGTCTCGACGGCCAAAACGCTGTGGCCCGCGGTTCTCGTCGCAGCCGTCCTGTTCCTGGGTGCAAGCGCAGCGGCCACGGACCTGTATGCCAACTACCTGGGCCAGCCGCTCCTGTCCCTCGTGATCCTGGCGGCCGTGGCCGGGCTCCTGGGCATTCGGTTCTTCCTCCGGTCCGGAGCCGCGTGGAAGGCCTGGATCGCCTCCTCCCTGGCCATTGGTTCGGCCACCTTCTACGGCGTGATCGGGCTGTTTCCCGCCGTGTTCCCCTCGAGCCTCGATCCGGCGTACAGCCTCACCGCGCACAACGCCTCGTCCAGCCCGCTGACCCTCAAAATCATGCTCGGGGTCACCCTGGCCTTCGTTCCCGTGGTCCTCGCCTACCAGACTTGGGCCTACATGCTCTTCCGCGACACGGTCCACGGCGAGGAGGAACCGGACGTCCATTACTGAAAGCGCCGTTCGAACGCCACCCAACAGAAAACACATTTCCTGCTCACCCGAATCTCACCCGCCTCCCGCAATTCTGCGTGCGAAGCTTCCTCGGGACCCCTTTGCCCCGCACCTGACGACAGGGAGAGCGCACGTGACCACACCCGTTGGAGGGCCAGCCCGGCCCTCCCATGGCGGTCCTGTCCGCGGCGGCGGTCTGATCGGGGTCATCGGTCTGGCCGTGGGCGTGCTGGCCTGGGTGAGCTGGCTCCCCGGCGTCAACAGAAGCTCAGCCGGAACACCAGAGGCCGCAGAGCCGGACAATGGTCTCGGAGGCCTTCTGCATGACCGTTTCCGAGACCCACTCGGTCCTGGAGTGGGGCAGCATGGCGCCCGAGAAGAGGTTCGGGCAGGGCATCCCCATGAAGGAGAGCCTGGCGCCGTCCGTGCCCCCGCGGATGGGCTTTTTCACGGGTTGCAGCCCGACGGCCTTCACGGCCCGCTCCGCCCGCGCCACCACGTCCGGATGCAGGGCAAGCGCCTCCTTCATGTTGCGGTACTGCTCGAGGACGTCCACCCGGACGATCAACCCGGGGTACCTTCTCTGAAAAAGGCCGGCCAGCCCTTCGAGCAAGGCGACCCGCTTCCGGTTGTTCTCTTCGTCGAAGTCCCGAAGGATGTAGGTGAGCCGGGCCTCGTTCTCCTGCCCTTCCAGGCCCGTGAGGTGGCTGAACCCCTCCCGGTCCTCGGCGTGCTCGGGTGTGTCGTGCTCCGGCAGGGAGGCCGCAAACCGCGCGGCAGCGGCCCCGGCATTGATCATGCGGTCCTTGGCGTAGCCCGGGTGGACGTTTCGGCCGGTGAAGAGGACCCGGACCTCGTGAGCCGTGAAGCACTCCTCCTCGATCACCCCCATGTCGCCGCCGTCCACAGTGTAGCCGACCGGTGCAAGCCGCTCCAAGTCGATTCCACGGGTCCCCTGGCCGATCTCCTCGTCCGGCGTGAACACGATGCGAAGCTCGGGGTGGGGAAGCTCATCGAACCGGCGAAAGGCGGACAGCGCGGCCATGATCTCGGCGATCCCGGCTTTGTCGTCCGCGCCCAGGAGGGTCCGGCCGGAGGCCGTGATGATTGTGTGCCCGATGCAGGCGTTCAGCTCCGGAGAGAGCTCCGGGTTCAGGATCAGCTCCGGATCGTCCGGGAAATGAATGGGTCCCCCCTGGTACTGCTCGTGAAGGAGCGGGGTCACGCCCTCGCCGGACTCCGACGGCGAGGTGTCCAGGTGGGCGCACAGGCAGAGGGCGGGGGCCTCCACGCCCCCGGCGGCCGGGAGGCGGGCGTACAGGTAGCAGCCTCCGTCCACCTCCACGCCCTCGAGGCCCAAGACGTCCAGCTCCTCGGCCAGAAGCCCTGCCAGGTCCCACTGTCCATCGGAGGAGGGATGGGCGCCGGATTCCGGATCCGACCGCGTATCCACGCGCACGTACCGTAGAAACCGTTCCCGGGCCTCCCGGAGGAGGAGGTCATCGCGCCCCTTCACACCCGGGTCCCCTTTCCCTGCTTCCTGGCCTCGAGATAGAGGATCTTCTCCTCGAGATCCCGGATTCTTCGCTCGACATCCGACAGCTTCTTCTGCACATCCGGGGTGTCGGGCTCCTTCCGCGCCGGCTCGGGCGCCGGGCTTCCGCCCCCCTGCTCCTTGACGATGCGCGTCACACTCGTCACGCTGATGCCGTGCTTCTCCGCCACCTTCTTTTTCGAAAGCCCAGCCTCGCAGTCCTCGACCACCTTCCGCCTGGTGGCATCGGATATTCGCTTCCTCGCCATGATCGCTCCTTTTCCAGCGTAAAGGGTTCACCAACGGCCCACAGCTCCGGCTCCGCTCCCGGGCCGCTTCCGTGGTCCCCTGCCGGAAGCCATCATGCTACACACAGGAAGACCGATCAAGGCAAAAGGTCTCGAGGGAGGGGCGTGCCGGGAAGGGATAGCAGGGGTTGTCGAAACCAAATGACCCGGCCCTTGGAAACCAAAGCCTCAAAATCGGCTCATTAGATATGATGGTTTGCAGGAGAGAATTCCAAGGCGGAAGGCTTCCCAAGGAAGCAACCACGGTTCTCAGGAGGCAAGAGGATGGAACTTCACGATATACGCGAGGACAAAGGCCTGGTCGATGCCATTGACTGGGACATGACCCCCGAAGAGGCGATCGTGCTCTACCTGGAGTGGGGCAACAACTGGTCCCACGGACGCATGATCAAGTCCAGGGATGACATCTCTCACTACTTCATCATCACGAGCTGGGAAGATCCTCCCCGGGTGCTGTTCATACGGCGGAGCACCGAGGGAGCCGAAGAGCTGGCGCAGATCGAGCTGCCGGAGCCTGTAAGAAGTCGCTTTCTGGACTCAATTCACCACAACAAGGGGGTCTGGGGGCTCACGGATGACGTCCGAAACTGGCTTCGGAATTCTCTGGAGGGAACGGAAGCAGCGAATTGATCCCAACAGCGGCTGCGGCTCGGAAACGCGTTCCGGGCGGGTCCCGAGCGTTCCCCTCAAGAGGGCTCGCCTGCTTCGACCTGAGTGGTGGGAGGTTCGCCGAGGTATACATCGATCACGTTCTGATCGTTGGCCACCTCGTCCGGAGGACCGTCGGCGATCTTGCGTCCATCGCTCAGGACCACCACGCGGTGGGAGAGGCTCATGATCACCGCCATGACGTGCTCCACAATCAGGAGGGAAAGGCCGCGCTCGTTGATTTCTTTCAGCAGCGCGATGATACCCTCGCTCTCGGATTCGGTCAGTCCGGAAGCCACCTCGTCCAGGAGCAGCAGCGAGGGCCCGGTGGCCAGAGCCCGGGCGATCTCCAGCTTCTTCCGCTCGGCCAGGATCAGTCCTCCGGCCTTGTTCTCGGCCTTGCCGGACAATCCCACGAACTCCAGGATTTCCATGGCCTGCGCACGGAGCCCGGCCGGCCGATCCCGGTGCCCGAAGGCAAGTCCCAGAATGACGTTTTCCTTCACGCTCAAGCTGTGGAACGGTTTGACCAATTGAAAGGTCCGGCCGATCCCCAGCCTGCAGATCCGGTGAGGTTTGAGCCCGGTGATGTCCTTCTCCTGAAAAACTATCCGGCCTGAGCTGGGAGGGAAGAGACCGCTGATGCAGTTGAACAGGGTGGTCTTGCCCGAGCCGTTCGGGCCTACCAGGCCCAGAATCCGGCCCATCTCCAGACCGAAGCTCACCTCGTCGACCGCGGTCAAGCCACCGAATCGCTTGGTCACATGGTTCACGTTCAGCATCAGCTTCCACTCCGCCGGCTGACAAGACGGCCTCCCCGCTTGACCACTCCGATCAAGCCCTCGGGGAACAGCATGACAGTGGCGATGATCACCAGTCCGTACATGATCAGCCGATAGTTCTCCATGAATCGAAACCCTTCCCCCATGAGCAGCAGGACCGCAGCACCGAGAAGCGGGCCGAGCAAGGTGCCTTTGCCTCCGAACAAAGACATGGCCATGATCTGAATCGTGTAGGCGATTCCGAACAGCGCCGGGGTGATCGTCAGGATGTAATGAGCGTAGAACGCCCCCACCACGCCGGCTACTCCGCAGCTCACCATGGTCCCGGTGAGTTTAATTCGTTTGACCGGAATCCCGGTTGTGGCGGCCGCTGTCTCGTCATCTTTGATGGCCACATAGGCCAGACCGGTGTAGGAACGGACGATGAGGCTGAGGACCACCACGGCCGCAGCCAGAATAGCGGTGATCAAGTACACGTAGGGGGTCCTACCGGCTCCTTCGAATATGGGCGGAATTCCCCAGAGTCCCATTTCTCCCTTGGTGAGTGCCGTCCAAGAGGTGGCCGTGATGCGCATGATCTCGGCGAATGCCAGGGTCACGATGGCGGTGGCATAACTTCCCATTCGCAGGCATGGAATGATGATCAGGCCACCGATCACGGCCGCCACCACCCCTCCCGCGGCAAAGGCCGGTAGGAGGGGCCAGCCCAGACGGGTGGTCACCAAAGCCGAGGTGTAGGCCCCCAGGGCGAAGAAGGCCGCATAGCCGAAATGGATCAGCCCCAGGTAGCCGTCCAGCAAGTTCCAATAAACCGCCAAAACGCCGAACATGGCTGCCAGAACAAACAAATGAAGATAGTACTCACTATCGGTCACGGAAGGCACGACCAGTCCCAGTGCCATGATGACCAAGCCGATGAGGAGAGATTTTTTCATGCCCACCTTATCCGAGCTTTCGCCGGGTCAGCAATGTCCCCACACCTGCGGGATAAAACACCAAGATCAGGATCATGACGGCGAACGCAACGCCGTCCTTGACCAGTGCCGAGATATAGCCCGCGGCCAGAGTCTCTGCCACGCCCAGGATGAAGCCCCCTATAATCGCGCCAGCCACATTGCCCATGCCGCCGAACAGGGTTACGGCGAAGGCTTTCATGATAGGCACTTGCCCCACCGTGGGATATGCGTAGAGGTGGGGCATCATCAGCACTCCGGGGATCGAGATCAACAGACCGGACAGGCCGAAGCATAAGGCATACACGGTGTTGGTGTTGATGCCTGAGAGGATGGCGGCGTCTCTGTTCTGGGATACGGCCTGAAGGGCCAGGCCGAGCTTGGTTTTTCTCAGAAGCAGCCAGATCCCGGCAAGGGTGGCCACACAGATCCCGAACATCAGCAACCGCTCGTAGCTCACCGAGAAGTTTCCCACCCGAAGGCTCCCCATGATGTAAGCCGGGATTCCGAGAAAGTTTCCGCCTTCCAGGATCAGGGCCAGATTCTGGAGAATTATCTGGAGGGCCAGCGTAACCAGGATGACCGGGACCACCCAATCCGGAATTTTCATGCGCACCGGCAGTATGACGGCCTTTTCAATTCCGAACCCAATGAGGAACATCACCGCCATAGCCAGGATCAGGATCAGCCACAGGGGCAGCATGAAGACCGTCACCCCGAAGTAGGCCAGGTAGGCCGCGATCATGAAGAGCTCCCCATAGGCGAAGTTCAGGATCTGCATGATCCCGAAGATCAGGGTAAAGCCCACGCCGATGACCGCATAAACCGCTCCTATGATCAAGCCGTTTACCAGGTATTGCAAAAGAAGGGAATCGATGTCTCACCTCCCCAAGTAGGCCTTCCGGGTCCGGGGATCGGCAGCCAGGTCCGCCGCCTTCCCCTCCAGCACGATTCGCCCGTTTTCAAAAACGTAGCCCCTGTGGCAGAAGGAAAGGATCTTCTTTACGTTCTGGTCCACCAGCACCAGGGTTACCCCATTTGCATGGATTTCCTTCAGAAGATCGAGCAGCTTCAGGACCAGCACGGGGGCCAGTCCCAGAGAAAGCTCGTCCAGCATCAGCAGTTTCGGCTGGCTGACCAGGCCTTTGCCGATGGAGAGCATTTGCTGCTCTCCACCGCTGAGGCTGCCGGCCGGCTGCCACCGTCGGGCCCTCAGGACCGGAAAGAGTCCGTAAACCCATGCCAGCGCCGTTTCCAATCCGGCCTTCTCCCGGATCGTAAAGCCCCCCACCTTGAGGTTCTCCTCCACGCTCATCATAGGGAAGATGCCCCGCTCCTCGGGGATCAGCACCAGGCCCTCCCGGATGCGACGATGGGGCTTTACCGCCCTGAGATCACGACCTTCAAAGAGAACCGTCCCCGACTGCACCGGGTGGAGTCCTGCAATACACCTCAGGGAGGTACTCTTTCCCGCACCGTTCCCGCCGAGGAGGGCCACGATCTCGTTTTCCCGCACCTCCAGCGAGACGCCCCAGAGCGCCCTCAGGTCGCCGTAAGAGGTGCTTAGCTCCTCGACCCTGAGTAACTCGTTCGCCACTCAACCCACCTTGTCCGAGGCTTCCTTTGCCCTGTGAGTGCTCCAGAAATAGGACCAAGTCACCTGTGCGGTCCGAATGAGCCGCGACTCGTTGGGGTCGCAGATGAAATCTATGAGATACGGCCCTTGGGCCTGTAAGCCCCTCTCCAGAGCTCCGTCAATTTCCCCTGCAGAGGTCACTCGCTCTCCTGGCACGTGGAACCCTTGAGCAATCGCGGAGAAATCCGGGGTCAGGTCCACCCCGGTTCTGTCGTTTTTAAAGCAGGAGCCCACGCTCCGGCCCCCGAAATAAACCCGCTGGAGTACGTCGAGGGCATTGTACCCGCCGTTGTTGATAATCAGCCAGGTAATGGGCAGGTCATACTCAGCCGCCGTCAAAAGGCTCTGAATGGACATCAGGAAGCCCCCGTCGCCTGTCACGGCCACGACCCGGGACGGCGGCCGTCCGGCGGCCACGCCCAAGGCGGCGGACGTAGACCACCCGATCGGCAACACCCCCCCAACGATGTAGCAACGATCAGGGCCGGGTTGGCCGAGCTGCTGAAGCAGCCCAATGCGGCTCCAGGAACAGTCCACGGTCAGGATAGCGTCCTCCGGGAGCTGTTCACCCAGACCGCGAAGAATCCGCCTGGGGTTCAGCGGCACCTGATCGGAGTCCATATCACCTGAGAGCTTCTCCAGCCACTCCCTTTTGCCCTTGGCAAGATCTCCCAGTCGCCGACCTGCTTCGGCCTTTCCGCCGGCCCGATCCTCGACCATTTGCCTCAATCTGGACAGGGTCACCGCCGCATCCCCCACGATCCCGATGTCCACCGGGTAGTTCTTGCCGATCACCATGGGGTCGATGTCCAGCTGAATGATATGCGTAGGCGGCACGTTCAGCACCTCTCCGTCCAACCAAATGGCGGTTTCCTCTTCCTCGAAACGCGTCCCCACAGCGAAGAGGACATCCGCCTCCCGGACCAGATCGTTGGCCAGCTCCGTTCCGTAAGAGCCGATGAACCCGGCAAACCCCTCGTACGTGCCACAAAACGCCGAAGCCCCCATAATGGAGGACACAATGGGCGCGTCCAGCGCCTTGCTGAGCTGCATCAACGCTTCGCTGCTGCGGGAAAGGTTCACTCCACCGCCTGCGAGGAGCACCGCCCTCTCGGCCTGAAAAAGCATCTCGGCGGCCTCCTCCAACAAGGACTCCTCTCCTTGAGGCCGCCCCCGCGGAAGGAACCTTGCTGCATCCACCAGCTCGGTATCCACCTCTTGGGTGTCCAAGTCAAAAGGTACATCGAGCAACACCGGTCCCGGGCACCCCGTCTGCGCTGCATTCAAGGCGTTCGCCACAAACTGCGACATTAGCTCCAGGTTGACCACCTTCCAGGCACGCTTGAAGTTGGGCTTCAAGAGATGGAACTGATCGTCCGGGCCGTGCAAGTCCACTTCCTCATAGGTCCCTTTGCCCGCGAACTTCATAGGGATGTCCCCGACAATGTAGACCACTGCCGAGTGGTCCTGGGCGGCTGTGTTGACTGCCAACTGGGCGTTCAGGGCGCCCGGGGCGCAGGTCAGACAGACCACTCCCGGCTTTCCCGTGGCCCGGAAGTAGCCGTCCGCGGCCATACCGGCCACTGTTTCGTGATGGCAGGAGACAAACGAGATCCCTGCATCCACAATCCCATCGATCAGACCGATGTTTCCGTGACCCACCAGTCCGAAGATCGTTTCCACACCAGCCGCCTTCAGGGTCCGGCCCAAAATCTGCCCGCCGTTAAGCTTCATCTCACCCTCTCCTTCAATCAGACCAAGTCACCTTGGTTGAGCGTCCTGTCTTGAGAAATTCCATGAATTCACCGGCCTCGAGCCCTTCGAGTCCAAGGCTTGCCAGGGTGAGACCCGTCTTTCTGAAGTCTTGTCCGGTCATCAGCCCGGCCAGGTCCACGATCGTATCTGTCGCAGGCGTAGGAACACCCAGCATCCTTCCCAGCGATGCGAAGAACACCGATCCGTAGGGAATGTCCTCATACACGTAGCGGTAGTCCATGGACTCAGGGGCCTTGATGGGGCCGAAGGCCTGGCTGTTCTTGTAGACCTCCAGAAGCGTCGGGTAGATCTTTTCGGCATATCCCAGCCTGTACAGACGCTCGGTGGCCGGGATCTCCGCCAGGCCCAGCGCTCGGCAAAGGGCCAACCGCTCCCGGTCCAGCGCCTCGCTCACCCGCACGACAGAGGGAGAGGTGCCTTCCCGGTAAAAGAGAAAGTCTCCTTTGGTGTTCTCGATTCGAGCGGCATTCAGAAGCATCGGCGCGGGATGGGTGATGGGATTTCCGTTGTTGAGGCTCACTTCCAGATCACTGCTCATGGGTTCCAGTTCCGGAAAGAGCCGGCCCCATCGCCGCGCCTCCGTCTCGGTTTCCCTCCCCGGGAAGGTCGCAAAAAAGAGCGTCCTGGCCAAGAGGGTCACCCGCACCCGCCCCGGCTCTTCAACCCGGGCCGCATAGGGCAGGGTGGCTGTGGTGGAGACGGAAGTCCTGCAACCCTTTTCTCTCAAGACCTTGGCAAACTCCAAGGCCCCGCAGCTCGACCCCGGATTGAGGAGCAGTGCCGCGTCCTCCCGCAGCAGAGGCGCCAGCGCTTCCGCGATCCTCGCGTGGGCAAAACGGGCAGTGATTACCATAATATATTCCGCCCCCTCCACGACCTGAGCCAGATCCGTGCCGGCAAACGCCACCGGTCCGAACCCGCTCATGACCCCAGACACCTCGACGCCGCCCCGGGAGGCGATGCCCGCCACCACATCCGGGTCTACGTCATGCATCCGGACCGTGTAGCCCATAAGGGCCAGCTCCGCCGCCGCTGCATGACCGCCGTTCCCCGCACCGATAATGGCCACTGTTTGAAGACTCATTCCCTTTTGCCCTCGCTCCAAGCCTGAACCTGAAAGGTGCCCATATAAACGAACTTTGGCCCTTGCTGCGTTTCCAATTCAGATTGGCAAAAAGACCCTTTCTGGATGGAAACTAAAAGAAATGGATCTCCGCGTAGTCCTTCGGCCAAATCAGCCCGAGCCCCTCCTTGGTGAAGAGGGCGACACCAAAGAGCTTATATTCCTTCCCGACCTTGGCAAAGTGCGTCTTCGAATCGAAGACCGTGCGCATGAACACACCCTCGTGGTCGGTCCGGCCCAGGGCCTCGATCACCTTGTCCGGCTCGCGCGAGCCGGCCCGCTTGATGGCCTCCGCCATGATGTGGAGCGAATCATAGGGCATCATGCTGGCAACGACATCCGCCTCGGGGTACTCATTATGAAGCCGTGAAGGCCAGTCCGGAGCATAAGGCTCCTTAACATTGAAGGACCCCACAGCGAACGGCCCGGCCATCTGGGGAAACTCCTTGGTCTTCTGATAGTAGCCCCCAAAGACATCCGTATCCTCGGTGATCCCCGCCTGATAGAGCTGCTTAGACAGGGCGACACCGGCTGGCAGCGAGGTGATCTCGATCTTCACGAGGGCGGGGTTGAGATGCCGGATCTTGGAAACGATCGACAAATAGTCACTCTCTTTGAACGGCGTCACTTCTTCCAAGACGATCTCCCATCCCCGATCTTCCAGGCTCTTCTTCCAGGTTTCACCCACGATTCGGCCCCAGGAACTGTCTTCGTAAACCAGGGCCGCGCTTTTCTCCTTCCTTTTGAGCTTTCCCTCCTGGAGGGCCTCCTCGAGGAAAATGAACGCGCCTTCCTGCATCCGGCTCACAGGGATGTCGCACATGTAGATGCAGCCGTATTTTTCCGGATTGGTCAAGATCTTCTCGCCCAATTGATCGCTGGCCGGGATAGCAAACAGGGTGGGCATCCCATACTTGGCCACCACGTCCATGACGGCCAAGGCCACGTGGCTGTTCACCTCCCCTACAATGAAATCCACCTCGTCTCGCGTGATGAGCTTTTCGTACGCACTCACCCCGACTTCCGGCTTGGCCTCCGTGTCCGCGTACACCAACTCGATCTTCTTGCCAAGAACCCCGCCTTTGGCGTTGATCTCCTGTGCGGCCAGCATCACGCCGTACTTCAAGTGTTTTCCCTTTTCAGCCGCAGATCCGGAAAATGGGGCCGGTACGCCGATCTTGATCACGTCCTCCGCTGCCTGACCGGCCGCTGGTTGGAAAAAGACCATTGCGCCGATGACCAGGAAACCCAACCATCCTTTCGCCCTTCTCTTATTCATTTTTACGTCCCCCTTTTCGGTTATGCGGTTCACCTATTTCAGGGCTTGGCTGACCGCTTCTTCCAAGATCTCCAAACCCCTGGCCAACTGCTCTTCCTCAATGACAAGCGGCACCAGCACCCTCACCACGTTACCGTAGGTACCACAGGTCAGGACGATGAGCCCCTTCTCCAAGCTCCAGGCCGCCACTTTCCCGGCCTCGTCAGCACCGGGCTCCTTGGACCTGCGGTCCTTGACCAGCTCCAACCCCAGCATGGGTCCGAGCCCTCTGACCTCTCCGATCACTTCGTAACGCTCGGCCCACGCCTCGAACCGGCGCCGCATCACCTTTCCCAGCTCCTCAGCCCTGGCAAGCAGGTCTTCCTCCTCGAAGATTTCCAGCACGGCCAGCGCTGCCCGGAGGCTGATGGGATTGCCTCCGTAAGTGCCGCCCAGGCCGCCCACATGGGGAGCGTTGAGGACCTCCCTCCTTCCGATGACACCGGACAGCGGCAGCCCCCCGGCGATGGATTTGCCGACCGTGACCATATCGGGCACCGCCCCGTAATGCTCCATGGCGAACATCTTGCCGGTTCTGCCGAAACCGGACTGAATCTCGTCGGCGATGAAGAGAATCCCGTAGCGTCTGCAGATGTCCGCCGTCTTATCGAAGTAGTCCGGGGGTGGAGTGATAAATCCACCCTCCCCCAGCACGGGTTCGGCCATGAAGGCGGCGGCGTCCTCAGGCGCGAGCTGCGTCTTCAGGAAACGCTCCAGGAGATCAGCGCACGCCGTTCCGCAACCGGGATAATCCAGGGATAGAGGACAGCGGTAACAGTATGGGGCGGGGATGCGATATATCTCTGGTGCAAAAGGACCGAAGCCCCGCTTGTATGGCATGGCTTTGGCGGTCAGGGATAGACCCAGGAGGGTTCTTCCATGAAAGGCGTGGTCCAGACAGATGATTCCTGCTTTTCCGGTGTAGTACCGAGCCGCCTTGACGGCATTCTCCACTGCCTCGGCCCCGGTGCTCAACCACATCCCCATTTTCTCGAAACCGCCCGGCGTCAGCCTTGCGAGCCGCTCGGCCAGTTGGTGGTAGCATTCGTACATGACCACGTGGAAACACGTGTGGGTGAACTCGCCCGCCTGTTCACGAACAGCGGCCACCACCTTGGGGTGGCAGTGACCCACATTCATCACGCCGATGCCACCGGCAAAATCGATGTACTCTCTGCCATTAACATCGACGATCACAGCCCCCTTCGCCCGTGAGGCAAACAACGGCGTGGAGTTGAAAGGCCCCCGGGGGACACGGGCCGCTCTTCGTTTCTCGAGTTCTACTGACGTTCCCTCGCGGCTCAACGGCTTTTCCTCACTCTATGGGCCCCCGCTGCTCTCGTACCCGGCGATCTCGCCTCCGACGCCTTTCAGTGCCAGAGCGAGCATCACATCAGAGAGTTTCATGGCCGGCAGGACGATCACCAAGGTGATCAACCCATTCTCCTGTAAGATCCGCCTTTCCTCCAGCACCTTCACCCCACTCTCAAAAAAGGAGGACCTCACCGCAGCAGCATCCGCCTCGCCCCCGTCTCGAAGGACCAGGCAGGCCTGACCCGGCTGCAGGCCTCGAACCACATCTGCTTTCGTATTACGCGCGGATTCCAATCTAGCGATCTCCCCGGTCGCTTGGGATCAATGGATTGTGCAACCTTCGGCTCCCGATCAAAACGTCCCTCACCCATTCGGACGGCCTCTCCCTTCGTCGTGCCGGTCATCGGAATGTTTAAGATACCCGGCCTGTCTGGAGCAATATGCATACCACGGCGGCATTCTCCAGTTCGAATCGGTATGTCCCTGGAATATGAAGCATTTTGCTATCCGAAACATACCGGGTGGCAAAAGGGGAAAATGCCTTTTTTGCATTTTTGAAATTAGATTGCAGGAAGTTATTGAAAAAACAGAGATGAAGGACCAAGGAGTGTATTTTCAAAAATGAAATATCATTTCAATTCCGTCGCCTTCTTCGTTTCCGCGTGATGGTAGCCGGGCTCACTTTGAGCACTTTTGCAGCCGCAATCTGCGATCCGTAGCGTTCCAAAGCCAGATCAATGAGATGCCCTTCAAAGTCTCTGACGGCCTCCCTGAGCCCACGCCCATCGAGCTGCAATGGAGCCAGTGTCCTCTGTTCGATCAGTGCCTCGGGCAGATCCGGCAGGCCGATGATTCGCCCCGGCGACATGACCACCAGTCTTTCAATGAGGTTCTCCAGCTCCCTGACGTTCCCGGGCCATTCATGGCGACAAAGCGCCGTAACGGCCGGACCGCTGATCTGCTTGTCTGTTCCCATTCTTTTGTTCAGTCTCTCCAGAAAGCGTTTGACCAGAAAGGGAATATCTTCCGAGCGATCCTTGAGCGGGGGCAGAGTCAGAGGAACCACCTTGAGTCGATAATAAAGATCCCCCCGAAAACGACCAGAGGCCACCTCGTCCTCCAGATCCATGTTCGAGGCCGCGATCACTCTCGCGTCAACGCGCAGCGGTTTCGTAGATCCCACCCTGAAAATCTCACCGGATTCCAGGAATCGGAGCAGCTTGTGCTGGAGCTCATAAGGGGCCAAGGCCACCTCGTCCAGGAAGAGGGTTCCACCGTGCGCCATCTCGAACAGTCCCAGTTTTCCCTTGGCGTCCGCTCCAGTAAAGGCCCCTCGTTCGTATCCAAAGACCTCGGACTCGAACAAAGCCGGCGGTATAGCCCCGCACTCCACCCGGACAAAGGGCCGTTCGGCCCGGTCTGAGTATTTGTGAATCAACCGGGCCAGCACGCTCTTCCCTGTTCCGGACGGCCCCGCAATCATCACAGAAGACTTGAACCTTGCCACCTGAATGACTGTTGCCAAGACCTTGTGCATCCCGAGGGACCGGCATACGAACTCGTCCCCGGCCTCCCGCATGACTTCGTTCTTGATCAGCTCCTGCTGAAACCGTTCTCTCCTGGCCTCACTGTCTTCCAATTTGAGCCTCAGGTTGTCCAACTCTGTGATGTCCCGGTCATTGGTCACCACGAGAGCGATGCTTCCATCTCTTTTGAAGATAGGATTCCCGGTCACCAGGAGCTTCTTGTTCGTCCTCTTGGCCTGCTGGAACATGGTCACCGGACACCCTTTCTTCAGCACCTCCAGGGTGACCGAGCTGTCAATGATTCCCTCGGCCACCACCTCTCCAATGTTTCGGCCGATCCATTCCTCCGCCCTGATATCATTGATAGCTTCCGATGCCGGGTTGAGCCGGAGCACTTTTCCCTCTCCGTCACAAATCCAGATTCCGTCATGCGAAGATCGAAACAACGCCTCCAGCTGCTCGAACAGCTGAGGCTCTGGAGGAAGATCGCTACCCATTCCAGGGTGACCTGTGCGGCGCTCTTTCATGGACGGGTTTCTCCCTTGTTTATGGTCCTGTGGTATCAGAATTTACGGATAAAACGAGGAGTTGCCAAGAACACCAAACGCTGGGTGAAAAGGTGACCATCACATCGCGGGCACACAGTAATCCTTTCCTTCAACAGCCATCAGAAAATGGAAAGCAATACTGTATATGGTCACAAGCACGGCTAAAAGGATAAGGAATCTAATGAGCAAACGCAGATTCCGTTTGGCACTCTCGCCATGCGAGAGGTGACCCCTTAGCGAGCGTCAACGATCCGCATTGCGCTTCGGGGGGGGTGGGGGGGGGCACCCCCGCTGATGAAAAGGCTTGTTTTCACAAGGCGGGGTTTCACACCCCGCCCTGCTTGGTGAAAACCTTGCGGCGGCACATAAAATGCCGCACTATGCCCCGCCCCTCGAGGGGAATTTTCAAGACAAAGCCCTGCCAGCGGCGGTTGAGTGCGCTCTTGCGAGGCCATCAGTTGTGAAGGCTTCGCCGAAACCGGCTCTTTGCAGGATCCCTGATTGTTTCTGTGCAAGCTCAGGCTACTGGTCTGAACTCTACCGGAACTGCAATTTTCGGTCAATCTCAAGAAAGAAGGGGATCGGCCATCTTGCGAAATGCAGGTCGATGGTTTGGATCGAGCCCTGTCCAACGCTTGCACGGGCAGGGCTTTCCCTCACTGCGGACCGCATCATATATCACATGCGAGAACTTCATGGCATGTTACTGAGCACCCATATAGAGCCATTCCAGGATCGCTTTAATGAGGCCACCCGGTGATCGGCATAATCGGGCCACCTCAGGATCACCATAATGGGGCCTCGCAGGATTTGAGAAGTGGAGATGACCATTCGGGAAATCCACTTGATTTTTCTTTCTCTGCTCTTTATTTTAGGATGCATTGCAAAGGTAAAACAAAGAAAGATCTTATTTTGGGTTCGAGGCGGGCAGGATGAAGCGAGACCTTCAAGGCAGATACGTGACCATATCGACGGTGGGTGAGAAGGCCCAGGCCTTCGTGCCCGCGCCGTTGCCACCGCGTCCGCCCATCGACTGGACCCCCGAGCTGCGCAGCAAGTTCGACCAGGCACTGCTGGCGCTCGGGCGGCTGGACAGCGTCTCGACTCTGCTGCCGGACACCTCACTGTTCCTCTACATGTACGTCCGCAAGGAGGCGGTACTCTCCTCCATGATCGAGGGGACCCAGTCGTCGCTGTCCGACCTGCTGCTGTTCGAGCTGGATCAGAAACCCGGCGTCCCGTTGGATGACGTACGGGAGGTCAGCAACTACGCCGCCGCCCTCGATCATGGCCTGCGTCTGCTGGAGGACGGACTGCCGCTATCGCTGCGGCTGTTTCGAGAGATCCACGGCATGCTGTTGACCAAGGGCCGGGGCAGCAACCAGACCCCGGGCGAGTTTCGGCGCAGCCAGAACTGGATCGGCGGCACCCGACCGGGCAATGCGGCCTTTGTTCCGCCTCCGGCCGAAGAGGTGCTGGAGTGCATGAGCAAGCTGGAACTCTTCCTGCACGACCAGCCGGAGCCGACGCCGGTGCTGCTCAAGGCGGCGCTGGCCCATGTGCAGTTCGAGACCATCCACCCGTTTCTGGACGGTAACGGCCGTCTGGGGCGTCTGCTGATCACCCTGCTGATGTGCGAACAGAAGGTGCTGCGGGAGCCGATGCTCTACCTCAGCCTCTATTTCAAAACGCACCGCCGGTATTACTACGAGCTGCTCAACAACGTGCGGCTAACCGGCGACTGGGAAGCCTGGCTCGACTTCTTCGCCGACGCGGTGACCGTCACCGCCACCCAGGCGGTGGAAACCGCCCGGCAGCTCCTCGACCTGTCGAACCGGGACCGTGACAAGATCAGCGGCCTCGGGCGTGCGGCGGCATCCACCCTGCAGATCCACCGGGCACTCATGGAGCACCCCATCGCCACCTCTGGCTCGCTGGTGGAGAAGACCGGAATCACCCCGGCCACGGTCAACAAGGCTCTCGGTCATCTGGAGCAGCTCGGCATCGTGAAGGAGCTGACCGCCCAGAAGCGCAACCGCCTGTTCAGCTACTCGGGATATATCGAGATCATGAGTGGCGGCACGGAACTGCCGGGCAGGTAGGTCACTTCGATTCCGGTTTTCGGAATCGGATCAGATTCGTTGGGAGTAATTTGTAGTAGGAGATGTAATCGATGATCTCCAGCCGAGCTGAGTCCCTGCCTGGTTAAAACCTGCGAAGGGGGGAAGAAGGCCGATCCTGTCGCGCGACCCCGCGACCCAGGAATGACGGATTCGCAAAAGACCCGGTCACCCGCCGCTGGAAACGCTATAACTTATTGATATTCCAAGGGCAGATCTCAAGGCTTAGGGCTTTTTACGACTTTATCAGGAATCGGGGAGCAGTGATCGCTGCTCCCCGATTTCAATGCGCACAAATACTGTCTGCTATGGCGTGTTAGCCTTGGCTTTCAGAAAGGTGGTTTTTGCCATCCGGGCAAAGAGCTGCGCCTTTGCATATTGGGTCATGGCCTCAGCCCAAAGAGCATTCCGTTTCTGCCTATCCTCAGTCAAAGCTGCGTAGGCGGCCCTGTCCATCCCGATGGAGTAAGCGAAAAATGGGGTCTTCCGGGTTTCCAGTGGGCAAAATGAATGAAGACCATCTTATCTTCGGCCATTGCCCCGCAAATGATGGCGCGAGCACCAGACCTGTCAAGGCCAAGCCCCTTCGGGGTTGGCTCCGCCAAGCCTTGACAGGCCTGGCTTTCTCGCGCTCCGAGAATACATGGGCGATGGGCGAGGATGCCTCCGGCGGGGGCTCCGGGCAAGGATTTCGTCGCGCAGGGGAGCATTACGTGTTTCTGAGAGCGAGCGCATTTTGGGCTTGCGTTCGTAAATCGGTTCGACTATATCCTTGCCAAACAGCAGAGATTGGAGGCAAGGATGAGCGAGCCGGTGACCGTGCGAGGCAGGACGATTGGC
>JAIPEI010000013.1 GCA_021737245.1 Deltaproteobacteria bacterium
CTGTCCCGGCCGCCGGTCGAGGGGTCTCAGTCCTCGTCGCCCTGAGTGCAGGGACCTCAAGGGAGCCTGCACGAAACCCGGACCCGGGAAACAAAGCGAGTCGCCGCATGGCCGATGTCTTTCAGTTCTCATCAAGCGCATCCCTGGAGATGCTGACGGGTCAAAAGGCCTACAACCTCGAGGAGCTGCTCCATCTCCTGAGGTCCTGTCGTTCCTCGTCCGTCTTCTATCACACCTTTTCCGCCTTCCTGAAGCTGAGGGAAGCGGAGGTGCCTTACAACAGCGACTTCGCCATCTGGGCGGCGACGAGTCTGAACGAGAAGGCCCTCGCGGAGAAGCTGATGGCCGTGGACTTCTCCGAGTACAGCACCACGGAAGATCTCCGGTCTCGACTGATCGAGATCATCGAGACCCACCGCTCGGAGAGGCCGGCGGCCTTCGAAAAGACCGCGGAGGACCCGTTCTACCTTTACGACATCACCCGCGTCGTCTATCTGACGGACAAGTTCGCCTATGATCTCGCCTCCTTTCGCGAGAACCTCGAGCACATCAGCATCTACTCCCTGTACTTGCACTTCATCGAATCCCGGCTGCAGAAGCTCGAGGACAACGACTTCTCCAGGTGGATCGAGGACGGCCTCCGCATGCCCGGTCTCGCGGAACAAATCCGGAAAATCGACCTCAACATGTACACCATCGAGGGTCTCAGGTCGCGCATCCTGGAGCTGATCGAGGAGCACGCCGCCTCCTGACGCCGCTCCCGCCGAAGCGTGGTCGGACGGCGGAAAAGATCCCGGAGAAGAAATCACATGCCGAAGACCGCAACGCACATGCCCTCCCTCTCGGACTACGTGGACGTCGTGGGGCC
The DNA here is from genome assembly GCA_021737245.1 of Deltaproteobacteria bacterium. Taxonomy (GTDB): domain Bacteria; phylum Desulfobacterota; class DSM-4660; order Desulfatiglandales; family HGW-15; genus JAIPEI01. The sequence continues at coordinate 869 of JAIPEI010000013.1, forward strand.
GGACATCATCGAGGAGCTGACCATCCTTGCGGCCCATGCCGGGGCGCGTTCCATCAAGATGGTGAACTCCACCGCCGTGGGAGGAGGCGTGGCCGAAATGCTTCACCGCGTGGTCCCGCTGCTCACGGAGCTGGGGATCCGGGTGGAGTGGGACGTGATCGAAGGAAACGACCGCTTCTTCGAGGTGACCAAGTCCTTTCACAACGCCCTCCAGGGAAACCCTCTGCAGCTTTCCGACGATGATTTCGCGGCCTATCTGGACTGCAACGAGGCGAACGCGCGCAAGATGGATTTCGACCAGGATCTCGTGGTGATCCACGACCCGCAGCCCGCCGCCTTGATCGCCTTTCACGAGCACAGGGCCAACCGCTGGGTCTGGAGGTGTCACATCGACATGTCCCACCCGAACCCCCAGGTATGGGACTTTCTCAAACCTTACGTGGAGCGCTATGACGCGGCGATCTTCTCCTCCGCCCTCTTCTCGCCCCAGCTGAGCGTTCCCCAGTTCCGGTTCTTCCCGGCCATCGATCCCCTGGACGACAAGAACCGGCCGCTCGACGACGATTACGTGGAAGGGGTGTTCGAGAAGTACGCCGTTCCGCGGGACAAGCCGGTGGTCACCCAGATCTCCCGCTACGATCCCTGGAAGGACCCCATCGGCGTGATCCGGGCCTTCAAGATGGCCCGAAAGTACGTGGACTGCCGGCTGCTGCTCGTCGGGGACAAGGCGGCGGACGACCCCGAGTCGGAAAAGATCGTCGAACGGGTCCGGGCCGAAGCGGGGGACGATCCGGACATTCACATTCTCCTGTTCAGCCCGTCCGTGGCCACGGAGATCAACGCCTTCCAGCGCGGGGCGGACGTGATCCTGCAGAAGTCGATCCGGGAGGGGTTCGCCCTCACCGTGTCCGAGGCGCTCTGGAAGAGGCGGCCCGTGATCGGGGGGGCCGTGGGCGGCATCCCCGCCCAGATCATCGACGGCCACACCGGGCTCCTGGTTCACTCGGTCGAGGGGGCCGGACTTGCCATCCGGTCGCTGCTTCATCGGCCTGAGACCGCCCGCAGGCTGGGGGAAAACGGCCACCAGCGGGTCAAGGACGAGTTCCTGATCATCAAGAACCTCAAGCGCTATGTTCTCCTGCTCCTGGCCCTCGACACCCCGAGCGAGCAGACCCGCCTCCTCCGCTGAGAGGCGGGCAGGTGGATGAACGATCCATGCTTCGCGACCCGGCTCGAGCCGGCGCCCTGAGTGACAACCGGCCGGCGTTTTTTGAGCCCGGCTCGATTTCCTGCAATTTGAAGCGCTCGATCCCGGCCAAGCTCACCGGAGGCATCACCTCATGACCTGCATCGTCCAGAAGTACGGCGGGAGCAGTGTGGCGGACCTCGACAAGCTCAAGCGTATCGCCGAGCGGATCGCCGCGGCAAAACGGCAGGGAGCGGAGGTAGCCGTCGTGGTCTCGGCCATGGGAAAAACCACCGACCGCCTGGTGGGAATGGCCAGGGAGCTGGGACCCTCGCCTCCCCGCCGGGAGATGGACATGCTGCTGTCCACCGGAGAGCGGATCACCATGGCCCTGTTGAGCATGGCCTTGCAGGGGATGGGCCTCGATGCGGTCTCCCTGACCGGATCGCAGGCGGGAATCATCACCAACGACCGGCACAACGACGCCCAGGTGATCGAGGTGCGCCCGTTTCGGGTCCAGGACGAGATGGCGGCGGGAAGGGTGGTGATCGTCGGGGGCTTCCAGGGCGTCAGCTACAAACGCGACATTACGACCCTGGGACGAGGCGGGTCCGACACGACCGCCGTGGCCCTCGCAGCCGCCCTGGATGCGGATCGCTGCGAGATTTACTCCGACGTGGACGGCGTCTACTCGGCCGATCCCGCGCTCGTGGACGAGGCCAGACATTTGCCGGAGCTGAGCTACCCGGTGATGCAGGAGATGAGCGCGGCCGGGGCCAAGGTGCTCAACGCACACGCGGTCCAGTTCGCCAAGGAGAAACAGATCGCCATTTATGCCCGGGCCTCGTTCGCGCCGGGGAGGGAGACCGTCGTCCGCAGGCTGCCCCCGGAGGCGATCACAGGCGTTCAGGCCGTGGTGAGCGAACAGCAGATCACCCGGGTCCGGATCTCGGGAAAACGCACCCTGGAGAGCTTCGACCGTGCGGTTCGCCTCCTGGAGGAAAGGCAGGTGCAGGTCAAGGAGGTCAACCTGTCCCATGTCGCGGAGGACGGCGGTCTTTCCCGGGCCGGGTTTGTCGTGTCGAGCCGGAACGTCTACGGGTGGAAGCATCTGGAGGCCGAGCTGGCGGAGCTTCTCGGTGAAGGGATCGCCTTCGATCACGATCTGGCGCCCCTCTCACTCATCGGGGAAGGATTGAACCGCAACAACCAAGTACTGACGGCCACCATGAACATGCTCGGGGAGCACGGGATCCCGCTGGCCGGCGTCACCACGACCTCGTTCCGGATCTCCCTCCTGGTTCCACGCGAACGAATCGAGGAAGGAGTGCGGGTCTGCCACCGGAACTGGATCGAAGGGCGCCCTCTCCTCCAGTGAGGCCCTGACCGCCCCCTGATCGTCCGTCGCAGCACAATCACCGGAAAAAGGCCGGTCGGAACCCCCATGCGCAGCTGTTTTTTCATCGTGATTCTCTCTTCGGCCCTTTTTTCCTGCGTCCTGCCGGGGCAGGCCGGGGAGAGGATCTCTCTCGCCACGCTCGACTGGGCCCCTTACGCCGGAAAAGATCTCCCGAACCTGGGATTCACCTCAGAGATCGTGACCAGGGCGTTCGAGCACGCCGGATACCGCGTGGACATTGCCTTCATGCCGTGGGCTCGTGTCCTGCGCCGGGTGGCGCGGGGAGACGCCGACGCCATGTACCCCGCCTACCGTTCAACCGAACGTGCCCGCGTCTTTGCGCTTTCCGATCCGTTCGCACAAAGCTTCCTGGTCTTTTACAAGCGGGTGGATGACGACATTGCCTACACAGGACTCCGGAACCTGGAGGGATACCGGATCGGCGTGGTGCGGGGCTACGTGAACTCCCCCGCTTTCGATCAGGCGGAATACCTGCTCAAGGAATCCACGGACAGCGACGAGAGCAACCTGCGCAAGCTCCTCAAGGGGCGCATCGACCTTGCGGTGATCGACTTGTACACCGCCCGCCACCTCCTCGAAAACCGCATACCCAAGGGCCTGGTACACCTCGAACCCCTGGAACCGCCTCTGGAGGTCAAAACGCTCCATCTCGCTGTTTCGAGACGGTTGCCGGGCTATCGAGCCGTCGTGGCCGATTTCAACCGGGCCCTGTCCCGGCTCTCGTCGGACGGGACCCTGGAAGAGATCAAGACAAGGCAGGGTATCCATGCTCCATGAGTGTTGGTGACACCTTATCGAGTTCAAAGGGCGCTTCCTTGACCGGCTTACCTCTTCTCAAAAGACGCACCATTGCAAGCGACCTCACCATCGGCATCGCGCTCACCATCATCGCGGTCACGGCAGCGCTGAGCCTGCTCGGGTACAAAGTCTCGGTGTCCCGATCCGAGCGCCGCCTCGAAAGCCGGGCCGAGGAGACGGTGGACAGGCTCGCGGCCGCGCTGACCCTTCCCCTCTGGAACGTCGACCACCGCGCCGTGGGCATGGTGGCCGACGCATACGCCCAGACCCGGGACGTGGCCGGCCTTCGCATCCAGGATGAAACGGGCGCCGTTATCTATGAAAAGCGCGCCCCGCAGGAGTCGGATCCGATCGTTGCTCGGAGGACGGTCCGCTATCGGGATCAGGAGATCGGCCGCGTCCAGGCCGCACTCACCACGAAGGAGCTGGTGGCGGCCCAGAAAACGGCGTTGGTGTCCACCCTCGCCGTAATGGCCTGCGTCACACTGGCCGTGATCGTGGTCATCCGCTTCCTGCTCCGGGTGTTTCTGAGACGGCCGCTGGAAAAGCTCGCTCAAGGGCTTGGGACCATCGCCTCCGGCTCCTACGGCCACCGCCTCCCTTCGGGCAAGCAGCAGGACGTCGACGCCATCATCAGCGACGTGAACGTCATGGCCGCCCAGATCTACGAGCGCGACCAGGACTTGAGGGAGAGCAGGAAGCGCTACCAGGAGCTGGCCAACCTGCTCCCCGAGACGGTTTACGAAACGGACGGCACGGGTCGATTCCTGTTTCTGAGCCGGAGCGGGTTCGAGGCCTTCGGCCTCTCCACGGAGGAGTTCGACCGGGGTCTCAACGTTGACGACCTCTTCGCCGATGAGGACCTTCGCAGGGTTCACGACGACATGGAGAGGATCATGGCCGGAGAGCCCGTCGGGGCCACGGAGTACACGGCGGTGCGAAAGGACGGCACCCGCTTCCCCGTTCTCGTGCACTCGAGCGCCATCGTGAGAGAGGAGACCATCCAGGGAATCCGGGCGATCGCCGTGGACATCACCAACCGAAAGCGGCTGGAGGAGGAACTCGCCAGGCTGGCGTCCGGCATCGCTCACCAGGTGCGAAACCCTCTCATGACCATCGGAGGGTTCGCCCTCCGCCTTCAGAAGCGGTACGCCGGGCAGGACGATCCTGAAAACTGGCTCCACATCATCCTCATGGAGGTCCAGCGGCTCGAGCGCATGGTGGCCGACATTCACGAGCTCACGAGCCTTCGCGAGGCCGAGCCCGGGAGGATCGCACCGGAGGAGCTGGTGGATCCCGTGCTGGGCGACTGGAGACAGCGGCTGGGATCCCAGGGAATCGAGGTTCGCCGCAGGATCCCCGACGGGCTCCCCGCAGTGACAGCCGACCAGGGCCTCCACGGCCTCGCCTTCGAAAAGATCCTGGAGAACGCGCAGGAGGCCATGCCGGACGGCGGGGAGCTGGAGGTCCGCGTCCACGCGCGGCAGGGGTGGGTCTGCATCGTGTTCGCTGACACCGGAAGCGGGATCCCCCCGAAACACCTCCCCCACGTGTTCGAGCCGTTTTACGGCTCCAAGCCGCAGGCCTCGGGGCTCGGCCTGACCATGGCCCAGAGGATCATTCACGACCACCGGGGACGGATCCACGTGGAATCATCCGCCGTCCGGGGGACCGAGGTCGAGGTCTGCCTGCCCTCGGTCCCTTCCAGAACCTCGTAGCCCGCAGGATCCACTCCCTCCCCGGCGGGCCCCGGCCGAACGAACCGGCTCGGCACGCACCGTACGAGGTCAGCCCGCCATGGCTGCGAGCTTTCGAAAGTCGGCCTCTATGTGCCCGGCGGCCTCCGGGAACCGCATGGCCGCGGCGGGATGGTATGTGATCAGATACCGCCTTCCGTCCCGCTCGATCAACCTGCCGTGGAGGTCCCTCAGATTCCCTTTCTCCCCGAGGACCGCCTCGGCCGCCACCCTCCCCATGATTCCGACAACCGCCGGATCGATCAGCGCGATCTGACGGACCAGCCACAGGTCGCGGCAGGTGTCTGTCTCAATCTTCCGCGGATTGCGATTATCGGGCGGCCGGCACTTGACGGTGCTGGTGATGAAGACCTCCGGACGCCGGAGGCCCACCTTCTCGAGCAGTCGGTCCAGAAACCGGCCGGAGCGGCCGCAGAACGGCCGTCCCTGCCTGTCCTCCTGCTCACCGGGCGCTTCCCCGACGAGCATCAGGGCCGCATGGGCGTCTCCCTCCCCGGGCACCGCGTGGAGTCGGGACTCGTGGAGGGGGCACTGTACGCACTGGACGATCCCGTGGTGAAGGGATTTCAGATCGCGCTCCCCGCCCATGGACGAATCCGTTTCACAGGTTGTAGGGTTCAACCTGCGCCTGCGGGTCCACCGCCTCGTGGTACCAGTTCTCCCAATCGTAGACCGTGCATCCGTAACGCTTCCCCAAGGTCCTCGATGTCATTGAACGGAAGGTCTGCCCCTGTAAGGGAGTGCAGGTCCGCCGGAGTGGGGCCGACCGCAGCATCGTACAGCAGGGGCTCGGGGACGGATGATAGCCGAGCCCGCTGCAACGTGTCAATACGCCCCGGAACAATCCGCTGCTTCGATTCCCGATTCCCGCCTGCTGAATGGATACCGTGAGTGCTTCCAGGAAATACAGCGAACCCCCTATGGCGATTCAACGACGCCGGTGTCATCCTGTACATGTCCTCGAGCGACCGCGGTGAATACACGTAAATACACCCAGGTTTTATCGCCTGGTTTTCCAGGAGCAGGCATCATGAACACGAACAAACAAGAGCAGCGCCAGCCTCCCCGCACCTCCCGGACGACAAAGCCCGGAGCTTCCGGGCACAGGGAGATTGTTCTCGCGCTTCCTCCGCCGCGGGAAGGGTACTCGTCCCTGAAAATGATCTACCCTCCCCTGAGCCTCTTGAGCATCGCCAGCTTTTTGAAACGGGAACAGCCCGAAACCCACATCCGGATCCTGGACGGGCAGGTGATGGACATGGAAAGCATGATGCGCAGCATCATTGCATCCCCACCGGATGTCATGGGGTTGAGCGTTTCTCTGCTCAACTACATGAATGGACTGGAGCTCGCGGAAGCGGCAAAGCAGCGGGGCGCCTGCGTGGTGTTCGGGGGGCATTACGCAACCTCCATCCCCGAGCGGATATTGAACAATCGTCCTTTTGTCGACGCCGTCGTGTCCGGAGACGGGGAACGTGCCTTCACCGATATCGCGGCGGAGAAACCATGGAGGGGGATCGACAACCTGACCTATCGGGACCGGGATGATATTGTCCGGAACAAAAGGGTCAATCTGGACCTCGCCGGCCTTCCCCTTCCGGACTACGCCTTGATCGAAGAGATGAATGCTTACATCAACACCTCTTTGAAATTCAAGAAGGTCTTTATCAGCTATGCCCAGAAAGGCTGCCTGTGGAGGGAGCGTTCCGGAGGCTGTGCCTTCTGTGCAAGACAGGACGAGGGATACAGAAGGAAGCCGCCGGAGATCTTCTGGGAGGAGATTCGAAGAATCAGGGATGCGTACAACCCGGATCTCATCTACGAGGTGTCCGACTCCTTTGCAACGGATCGAATGCATCTTGCGCGGATCGCCCGGGGCGCGCCGAAAGATTTGCCTCCCATGCGAATCCTTTCGAAGACGACGGACATCACCGAGCAGTCGGCCCTCCTTCTGAAGCGGATCAACGTGTACGAGGTCTTCGTGGGGATTGAATCCGGGGATCCCGGGTGCCTGAAGCGCATCAACAAGGGGACGACCCCGCGCTCAAACCTCAAGGCGGCCCGCATCCTCAAGGAGAACGGCATCCGGTTTTTTCCCAGCATCATCCTGGGGAACCCCGGCGAGACCCCGGAAACCATGGAAAAGACCATGCAACATTTGGAAGCCCTGTGTAAAGAAGGCGACGTGGAACGGGTATACGGCAACATCATGCTGCCCTACCCCGGATCGGAGCTCTACGAACGCCTCATGACCGTGCCCGGCATGGAGGAGAAGTATGCCGGAACGGATATCTTCGATATCAAGGAGCTGCAGCTGGACTGGGCCGAGCATTTCTGCAGCGTCACCTATGACCAGATGCTCGAAAGGCTCAATGAAGCCGATCTCGCCAACGTTTTCACGACGCCGAACTTCGATAAGGCCGACCTCATGCAGGCGCTTCACCGGCGGAGTGCGGCCTTTTCCTGAAAGCCCGCCTTTCCTGCGACTGAAGATCCATCACCAAAAGGGTCCATCGCAGCCCGGGACTCCGCCGGCCTTGCCCCGAGGGCGGTCCGCAAACCCTCGGGGGACGGCCCGGGATCGCAAAAGGCCGTTGATATTTTAAACATTTTGTGTATCCTGAATTGTCGTAGCGTTCTGTTCGAAGCCCTCTTCCGCAGACAGAACGCACCCGGTCGGCCGAGGGGGGCGCTGCGGACGGGCACATGCGTCGCAGGCTGAGATCAATCCCTGTTCCGGCACCCTTCTGATGGAAGACTGGACGACACGCGGGCGGGGATTTTGCCTGGATTCCGAGCCGTTCCTTCTTGGAGTTCAACATGTCCGAACAGGAAAAAGTCAAAACACTTCTCAAGGAAGCCGTTGTGTACAAGAACCAGGGGCTCTTTGCTCAGGCCAAGGCAAAGTTCAGCAGCGCCCTCGAAGTCATGACCCAAAACGAAGTCCTCCGATCGAACACGACCTTGATCTCCGCCATCGAGGAAAAGCTCCGGGACGTGGATGCGATCCTCGGGGACATCGACGAGGAAACCGGAGCGCCAGAGCTCTCTGAAGACATTCAGGAGTTGATCAAGAAATCATTCGCTTTTTCCAGGGACAAGGAAGCCGCCGCCATCGAAGGAGCCATGGCCCTGGCCAAGTTCGGCCAGTTCGACAAGGCGCTCGAGGAGTTCAACGAGATTCTGGAGTATGCGACGCTTCCGGTGATGGTTGCAAAAAACATCATCCGCTGTCATTTGACCGTCTCCTCCCCCGAGACTGCGATCGAGCAGTTCAGGACCTGGGCCGGCGGGGATCGCTTCAGCAAGGAAGAGATGCTTCACCTCAGGGAGTTCCTGCAGGGTATTCTGGAGAGCCGGGGTCTCGATCTGGAGATCCCGGGGGGCGGGGAATCCCCGGAGAGCCCTCCGGAGGGCGGGGACCCTGAAGAGGATGAGATGGACATTTCATCGGTCAACATCCAGTTGGAGGACGGAGTTGAAAACCCCCGGAGCGAAGAGTTCCCGGTGGAGCTCCAATCCGGCGCCACGATCAGCATCATCGTACCGGCCTCCAGCAGGGAGATGGTCCGCATGTTCAAGCACGGCATGCGACTGCCGATGATCCAGTGTTTCTCCCCCATCGGATTCTTCCCGGGAAGCGGAACGATTACAGGCAAGACCAAGGTTCTCGAGGGACCCAATCGAGGCGACTTCATGGTGGACATCAAGCTGGACGATTGAGTTCGGAAAGCGGCGGAGGCGGCAACGAGCAGCGGACGCCGTAAGGGGTGACGGGCGAATTCATGGCCAATTTCAACTCGCAGGAACGAACCATCGAGTGCAAGATCGTGTACTACGGGCCGGGACGGGGCGGGAAAACCACCAACCTGGAGTACATCTACAAGGCCGGTCAAAAATACACGACCGGCGACATGGTCAGCATAGACACCAAAGGAGATCGAACCCTTTTCTTCGACTTTCTGCCGCTCGGCCTGGGAAAGGTGCGGGGATGCGAGGTCAAGATGCAGCTCTTCACCGTTCCCGGACAGGTGAAGTACGCATCCACACGGAAGATGGTCCTCAAGGGGGTGGACGGGCTGGTCTTCGTGGCCGATTCGCTGGAAATCCGTAGAAAAGCCAACCTGATGTCCCTCAAGGATCTCCAGGACAACCTGAAGGAAGAGGGCAAGAGCATCTTCAAGACGCCCCTCGTCCTGCAGTACAACAAGCGGGACCTGGAGGGAACGGGCCTGCCCATCATGCCCATCGAGATGATGGAAAACGATTTGAACCGAAAGCTGAAGGCCCCTTCCTTTCCGGGGAGCGCGCTGAATGGCACGGGAGTCGGCCCGGCCCTGAAACGCTGCATGGAGATCACATTGAAGCGCCTCAGGAAGGAGCTCGAATGGACGGAATAGAGCTCCCCGTCCGCGAAGCGTCCGGACGCCACGGCTTTTGAAGCTCGACCAGGGGTGAGCCGCACCGCCGCGGGCTGGAGGCTGACCATTACCGTTTCCGGTGAAGGATTCGAAGGGAAACAGATGCCGGGGCCACCCGTTCTCCAGGGAAATCTCTCGTTCATCAGCCTGTCCGACCTGTTTCAACTGCTGGGAGGCAACAGCAGTACGGGCGTCCTTCAGGTGAGCTGCCCGTATGCCCCGGGGCCGGCCACGGTCTACTTCCAGGAGGGGGTTCCGATCCATGCCTCGAACGCAAAGACCCAGGGGGTGGAAGCCGTCAACGCCCTGTTCGGCTGGATGGAAGGGACGTTCTCCTTTCACAGCCGGCCCGTTCGAGTGCCGAGCACCATCAGGAAGAGCCGTATGCAGATCATGCTCGACGCGCTCCGGCTGCTGGACGAGGGTGCGATCGAAAAGGTCGGCCCCCGTTCCCGGGTCGGCGGCGCGCAGCCGGGCAAGCTCAAAGGGACCGGGACCGTCCTGTGGGAATCCATGCCGGTGATCAAGGGGCCGGTGATCGACTACATGTATGTCGTCGAGGAGGAGGTGTTTTCCCACGGGCACCGCGTGGTGACGGAGGGGCGCCACGGAAACTGGATATGGATCGTTCTGGAAGGCGAACTGGAGGTGCTCCGGGAGACACCCAAAGGCCCGATCACCATCGCCAGGCTCGGGCCCGGAAGCTTCATCGGAACATTCATGATTTTCCTCTTCGAGGGCAGCATCCGGACCGCGCACGTCTCCGCGGTGGGAAACGTCCGCTTGGGCCTGCTGGACACGCAGCGGCTTTACGGAGAGTTCGCCAAGCTTTCCTCCGAGTTCAGGAATCTGCTGCTCAGCCTGTCCCGCCGTCTGATCAAGACGACGGACCGGCTCGTGGACCTGTACTGCGGAACGAAGAAGAGCCCCGTCGCCGTGAAGGACAAGGAGGTTTACTGGAAAGCCGGCACGACGCGCGAGGAAGCCTACGCCATCTCCTCGGGTGAGATCTGCCTGGCCTGCAGAACGAAAAAGGGCGGGCTTCCCCTGATCACCCTGGAACGGGAGGACGTTTTCGGGAACCTGCCGTTCGCCTGCACCGGACAGGAGCCTCAAGATGCATCCGTTCTCGCCTCCAAGAACCTGGAGCTGGAGAAGTTGGATCCGGCGAAGCTTCAAGCGGAGCACGCCCGGCTGTCCCTCACCTTTCGGAGCCTGGTGGAAACCCTCTGCACGAGCATCTCCGTCACCACCCAGATCGCCCGGCACATCGCGGAAACCAAGTAGCGGCACGCCTGTTCCCTGAAAGGCGGTCTTCTCTTTGAAGCGGGACCGGCGGGGGACGAGAAAAGGCGGAAGCGTCGACTGCCTTCGACCCGGAAGCGCCGTTGAAGCCATGACACCACCGGACCTGGACGCCGACATGATCCTGGTCCTGCTGCTCATCGGAGCGGCGGTGTTCCTTTTCATCGTGGAGTGGATCCGGGTGGACGTGGTGGCCATCCTGATGATGGTCCTGCTGCCGATGCTGGGGCTGATCAGCGGAACCGAGGCGTTTTCGGGCCTCTCCTCCAACGCCGTTGTCTCCATCATCGCCGTCATCATCATCGGGCGGGGCCTCGATCACACCCGGGTCGTCAACCGAATGATCCGCCCCGTGCTGCGTCTGTCCGGCAACAGCCGGGTCCGGGTTCTCGGGCTTCTCTCGATCACCGTGGCCCTGGTCTCCGGCTTCATGCAGAACATAGGCGCTGCGGCGCTTTTCCTCCCCGCCGTACGCCGCATCAGCCGCCGCACGCACATTCCCATACCCCGGATCCTGATGCCGGTGGGGTTCGCAGCCATCCTGGGCGGCACCATCACCCTGGTGGGGTCGAGCCCCCTGATCCTGCTCAACGATCTCATGAAACCGCACGACCTGGCCCCGTTTCACCTGTTCACGCCCATGCCCGTCGGGCTGGTCCTGGTGGGGGCCGGCGTGCTCTACTTCCTCCTGCTGGGACGCTGGGTCCTGCCCCGTTGCGACACCGCCTCCCGTGCGGAGGAGCCGTTCGATCCGACCCGGGACTACCCCCAGGTCGGTCGGCTCTTCGAGCTGGTCATGCCTCGGGACCCGCTGCAGAAACCGCTGGTCCGCGATCTCTGCGACGACTACTGGACCCATGTCGTCGCCCTCAGCACGGACCAGGGAAAGACCCGCTTTCTCCCCCCGGAACGGGACGCAGCCATCCCCCAGAAGGCGGTCCTGGCCGTGTACGGTCCTCCGGACAGGGTCCGCTCCATGGCCGACACATACGACATGACCATCAAACCCGAGCTGGACCTTTTCAAGGAGGACCTGTCCTCCGACCTGGCCGGGGTGGTGGAGGCGGTAGTCACTCCCCGATCGAAGTTCGTCGGAAAGAGCATGGCCGAGATCACCTTCCGCCGGCACCATCACGTGACCCCTCTGGCGGTGATGCGGGAGGATCGGATCTTCTACACCCACCTGGGAGACATCGTGCTCCGTCCCGGCGACGCGGTTCTAATGCACGGTGCCTGGGAGCGCTTTCACCATCTCAGCCGCCAGGACCAGTTCGTCTACAGCCACCCCATCGACCACGAGATCATGGAGCCTCAGAAGGCCGCGGCGGCCGTGGCCTGCTTCGCCCTGTCCATAGGACTGGTGATCTTTACGGATCTTCTCCTCTCCGTGTGCCTCATGACGGGCGCCCTGGGCATGGTGCTCACCCGGGTCTTGACCATCGACCAGGCCTACCGGTCGGTGGATTGGCGAACCATCTTCCTCCTGGCCGGGTTGATTCCCCTGGGGCTGGCCACTCAGAAGAGCGGAGCGGCCGCTTTCCTCGCCTATTACGTCCTGGACCTTCTGGGGCGCCCCACCCCCTTGATGCTCTACCTGGTGGTGGGAGGGCTCTCCACCCTCTTCACCCTGGTGATCTCCAATGTGGGTGCGGTGGTTCTCCTCGTGCCCCTGGTGGTGCCGCTGGCCCGGGCCGCCGAGGTGGATCCACGCCTGGCCGTGCTCGTCGTGGGGCTGGCTACATCCAACTCCTTTCTCATTCCGACCCACCAGGTCAACGCGCTCTACATGGGTCCGGGCCGCTACCGTAGCCGGGACTATCTGCGGGCCGGGGCCGGCATGAGCCTGGTGTTCGTCGCCGTGGTCGTGGGGATGATCCTGCTGGTCTACTCGTGAGACCGGTCCCGGGTATTTTCGGGCTCGTGCCCGGGGTCGAATCGGAAATTCTTCGATGGGGCGGGCGTAAAGAAATGCGGGATTCACCCCATTCCAATTTTTCCTTCCATACGGCTCAATGAGAAAAACCGGGCGCCTCGTTCTGGAAAGCAGCCCTACCCCTGCATCAGGCCTGGACAGGTTCGAAATCAAGGAGGGAAACCGTGAAGGAAGCCATGCTGTGCGAAGCGGAAGAAGGCGGCAGGGTGCACTGCTTCCTCTGCAGCCATCACTGCCGGATCAAGCCGGGAAAGTACGGGTTCTGCGGGGTTCGTCAGAACATCGACGGCACCCTGTACACACAATCCTACGGCCAGATCATCACGGCGAATGTCGATCCAATCGAGAAAAAGCCCCTCTACCATTTCTACCCGGGCACCACGGCATTCTCCATCGCCACCATGGGATGCAACTTTCACTGCGACTTCTGCCAGAACTGGCAGATTTCCCAGACGTCCCACCGGGACGGTACGGCGGGGGAACGCCGGAACGTGGAACCCCGGGAAATCGCCCGCAGCGCCGTGGAAAGGGGCTGCCGCACCATCGCCTACACCTACACCGAGCCCACCATCTTTTTCGAGTACGCTTACGACACGGCACGAATCGCCAGGGAGCAGAGCCTGGCCAACGTCTTTGTGACCAACGGCTACATGACATCCGAGGCCCTCGAGACGGCCGCTCCCTACCTGGACGCCTGCAACGTGGACCTCAAATCGTTTCAGGACTCGTTTTACAGGGAGCGATGCAAGGGCCGTCTCCAGCCGGTCCTGGACTCCATCCGCAAGATGCGCGATCTCGACATCTGGGTGGAGGTGACCACCCTGGTGATCCCGGGGCAGAACGACGCCGATGAAGAGCTCGCCGGCATCGCCGGGTTCATCGCCGGGACCGATCCGGACATTCCCTGGCACATCAGCCGGTTCCACCCCGACTATCAACTCACGGACGCCGAATCCACACCGGTTTCCACGCTGGAGCGTGCCGGAAACCTGGGCCGGGAGGCCGGCCTGCGGTACATTTACGTGGGAAACGTGCCCGGGGCTTCAGCAGACACACACTGCCCCAGCTGCAACACACCCGTGGTGAAAAGGAGGGCCTACTCCGTGACCGAACAGACGGTGAAAAACGGTCTGTGCCCGAGGTGCGGAGGATCTGTGGCGGGGGTGTTCGGTTAGAGAGGCTGTTTTTCCGCGGCCCACAAACAAGGCCTTAATATCACTTACGTTTTTGTACGAACCCTTCCTTCCCCGGGCGGACAGGCGGGCCTCCGCCGCTCGAACGCCTCAGGAATCTCCTGTATGAATTCCATGGTTTTCCCGATGGACACCATGTCCTCTCTACACCATAATGGGGTCGAATCGAACAGGGTTCTTCACCGGAACATTTTCCGAACTCAACAACCATCGACCGCACCTGACGAGAGAAACCATGCCCCCCCACTCCAAGCTGCTTATCCACCGCAACAGCGAAAGCGTTCATCTGAAACCCATGGGCGTGTTCGGTCCGGGCTCCGCACGCGAGCTGATCGACCATCTGGAGCGATTCAGCCGCAAGGGAACCCGGCTCTTCATCCACACGAACGGCCTCGAGGCCATCGATCCGGCGGGAATCGAGGAGTATCGAAGGCGGATGTCCGCCATGCATTCGCGATCGCACTCGGTGGTGTATACGGGCGAAAACCGCGATGTGTTCCAGCAGTGAAAAGAGATTTCATGCGGCTGATCGCTGACCGCGGAAAGAGGCAAGGTGCACCATGCCATCGAACGAATCTGAGCACGTGATCCTGATGGTCGACGACGATCCCGACGACCATTTCCTGGCCAGAGACACCCTCGAATCGCTCCGTCTCCCGGTGTGCCTCCAGGAGGCCGGCGATGGAGAGGAGCTGCTGGACTATCTGTTCCAGCGGGGGCGATTCGCCGACCGCTCCTCGTCCCCGAGACCCGACGTGATCCTCCTGGATCTCAGCATGCCGGGCATGGACGGAAAAGAAGCCCTCGCCCGGATCCGGTCGATGCCGGAGCTGAGCGACATGCCGGTGATCATCTTCACAACCTCCGTGGACCTGCAGGACGTGAACGAGTGCTACCGGCTCGGTGCGAACTCCTACGTGACCAAGCCCGCCTCCCTCGACGACTGGAAGAGCGTGATGAACACCCTCTACACCTACTGGCTGAAGACCGCCGAGCTCCCCTCCAGATCTGCGGCAAGCCCGTCCGACGACGAGCAGACTTCTCCCGCAGCCCACTGAGTAGAGACAGCCCCTGCGGCTCCCTGGGGGGCTGTCCCGAGCCGCAACTCGCCGGGACCGGTCCTCCTGTTCTCTGCCGAGAACACACAGCATCGAAGAATACCGGATCGACCCCATTCCCGGATTTGGGGTTCGGCGGCTAATCTCCAGGCAAAGGAGGTGATCCCGTGACCGCATCGGACGTGCCCCTGGAGCAGATCGACCCCTGGCGCTGGAGAATCCCACGAACCGGAGCCATGCGGGTACCCGGCCTGGTTTACGCGGACGAGAACATGATTCAGGACATCCGCAGGGACCGGAGTCTTCAGCAGGTGGTCAACGTGGCCTCCCTTCCCGGAATCCGAACCGCTTCCATGGCCATGCCCGACATCCACTGGGGGTACGGGTTCCCCATCGGGGGGGTGGCTGCGTTTGAAACCGGTGAAGGCATCGTCTCGCCCGGCGGCGTGGGATACGACATCAACTGAGGCGTTCGCCTGCTCCGCTCAGGTTTGAGCGGCGAGGAGATCAGGGGCCGCAGCCGGGACCTCATGGAAGCCCTGTTTCGAAAGCTTCCGTCCGGGGTGGGCTCCAGCAGGAAAGACTTCGAGCTGCGTCGCAGGGACCTGCACAGGGTCCTCGAGGAGGGTGTCGGGTGGACCCTGGAGCAGGGATTCGGCACAAGGGAGGACCGGGCCCACATCGAGGCCGAGGGATGCATTCCCGGAGCAGACCCGTCCAGGGTGAGCGATCGGGCGCTGGAACGGGGGAAAAGACAGCTGGGAACCGTGGGATCCGGCAATCACTTCGTGGAGGTGGGCCGGGTGCAGGAGATCTTTGACGAGCGCGCGGCTGCGGCCATGGGGCTCGCAAAGGGCATGGCAACCGTCCTGATCCACACCGGCTCACGAGGGCTGGGGCACCAGGTCTGCAGCGACTACATATCCGTCATGATCAAGGCCGCCCGGACCTATGGCATCGACCTGCCGGATCGCCAGCTCTGCTGCGCGCCGGTGGAATCCAGGGAGGGCCGGGATTACCTGGCCGCCATGGCCGGGGCGGCCAACTTCGCCTTTGTCAACCGGCAGATGATCATGCACTGGACCAGGGAGGCGTTTTCCGAACTGTTCGGGTCCGGGAACGGCGGGCTGGAGCTGGTCTACGATGTCTGCCACAACATCGCCAAGCTGGAGACCCACCGCGTAGACGGCATGGCGACCCGGCTCTGCGTCCACCGCAAAGGAGCCACCCGGGCCTTTCCCCCCGGCCACCGGGAGGTCCCCGAGCGATACCGGCACGTGGGGCAGCCCGTTCTGGTCCCCGGGGACATGGGCCGCTGCTCCTACGTCCTGGCGGGAACAGAGGCCGGCTACTCCGAGACCTTTGGATCGGCGTGCCACGGGGCCGGCCGGGTCATGAGCAGAAAACAGGCCAAGAAAGCGGCGGGAGGCCGATCCATTGTGCGGGAGCTCGAGGAGAGGGGCGTGATGGTCAAGGGGGCCAGCCGCGCCACCCTGGTGGAAGAAATCTCCGACGCCTACAAGGATGTGAACGATGTGGTCAACGTGCTCCACCAGGCCGGGATCAGCCGCAAGGTGGCCAAGCTCGCGCCCCTCGTGGTGATCAAGGGATAGGCGGGCGTCCGGGAAAGGAACGGCATGGAGGGATTTCGCTACCTGGACCACACCGGCGACCTGGGGATCGAGCTTTTCGGAAGGAGCCGGGAGGCCCTGTTCGAGCACGCAGGGGAGGCCTTCACGGACATTGTCACCGACCCGGCCACCGTGCATGCGTCCTTCGAGGTCGAGATCTCCGTGGACGGCGCGGACGTGGAGCAGCTGCTCGTGGAGTGGCTGACCGAGCTGATCTACCGATTCGACGCCCAGGGATGGCTCTTCCGGCGGTATCGCATCCGCTCCCTGGACGATCACCATCTGAGCGGGACCGTGCAGGGAGAGCCGTACGACCCGGACCGCCATCCGATCCGGACCACGGTCAAAGGGGCCACCTACCACCAGCTGGAGGTGACCCGGACGGAGGACGGGTGGAAGGCCCGGGTGATCTTTGATCTCTAGCACGAAAGGAGGAAACTTATGGCACTCTACCTGGTGCAGCACGGCAAGAACCTCCCCAAGGAGGAGGATCCGGACAAGGGACTTTCCGCGGAAGGAACCGCCGAGGTGGAGCGCATGGCCGCCATGGCCGAAGGCCGGGGGCTGACCGTGTCGACCATCAAGCACAGCGGCAAGAAGCGGGCAAAACAGACGGCCGAGATCTTCGCCCGGGTCCTCCACCCGGCGAACGGAGTCGAATCGATCGAAGGCATGGGGCCGCTGGACGACGTCGCGGTCCTAGACGTGAAAAGCGAACGAAACGAGATGCTGGTAGGTCACCTGCCCTTTATGGAGAAGCTCACCGCCTACCTGGTCGCCGGGGACGTTGATCAGGCCCCGGTGTTCAAGTTCCAGAACTCCGGGATCGTCTGTCTGAAGCACGGCGAGAAGGAGGGATGGTATATAGCCTGGGCCCTGGTGCCGAACATCCCGTGATCTTGGACCGACCGCCTCTCTAAAGGCTGCGGGTTCCCGGCCCGGGGGGGAGGTCCACGAAAACGCCCGAGGAGCCCAACGAGGACCGCCCGGCGGTTCAGGCGGGATTCCCCCGGTTTTGCGAAGCACGCCTTCGCAACCATACCGAGAGGTGAAGCATCATGAAACGAGCCAAGGTCACAGAAAAAGAGGAGCTCCGCGATCGCTCCGAAGTTTTTCAGGATCGGTGGGACGCAGGGGAGATTCTCGCCGGCATGCTGAAGCCGGAGTACGGCGGCAGGGACGACGTTCACGTCCTTGCCATACCCGCCGGCGGCGTGCCTGTGGGGCTGAAAGTCCGTGAGATCCTGAACGCGTCCTTCGACCTGGTCATCGCCCGGAAGCTCAAAATTCCGGGCAACCCGGAGGCCGGATTCGGCGCCATGGCATACGGCGGAGGGCGGTTCCTGAACGAACCCCTCGTGTCGGAGCTTCGTCTGGACGAGAGCGACATCGAGGCCGAGACGCAGGTCGTTCAGCTGGAGCTCGAAAAGAGGAACCGGTTGTTCCGGGAGGGGCGGCCGTTTCCCAATCTGTCCGGGAGGACGGTGGTCCTGGTGGACGACGGCCTGGCTTCGGGCTACACCATGCTGTCGACGCTGCGAATGGTCAGGGATCAAGGAGGCCGGAGCGCGGTGGTGGCCGTGCCGACGGCGCCGCAGCGGACCATCGACCGCCTGAGGACCGAGGCCGACGAGATCATCTGCCCGAACATTCGAACGGGAATGTTCTTCGCCGTCGCCGACGCCTACGTCAGATGGTACGACCTCCAGGAGCAGGAGGTCCTGGACCTGCTTGCGGAAAAGGCTTCGCCGGGATCAGGGAAACCCGACCGGGAGTCCGTCCTCAGCCCGGTTTATTGACGATCTGAACCGTGCTCGCCTGGGGTCCTTCCTCGCCCTCCTCCTCGACGAAGCGGACCCCGGTGCCGATGTCCAGGCGATCGAAGTCGTTGTCCAGCACGGCGTTCCGGTGGAAGTAAATGTCGCGGCCGTCTACGCTGCGAATGAAACCGTACCCCTCCCCGGCGAAGATCTTGTTCACCATTCCTCCGACCTCCTGGCCGGGATGCTTCTTGACCTCGCCCTGCTGCTTGTCCTTCAGTCTTTTCACCTGCCGCTCCAGGGCGTCAAAGGCCCTGTGAATC